>DMNE01000319.1:0-7262 GCA_003453735.1 Nitrospiraceae bacterium
TAAAAATAAGCCGAACAATTATTTATGGAAGATTTAGACGATTTTCCATTTTTCTTGACGGTAAGAAAAAGGCATTAATTGGCTACAACGAGACGATATCCTTATCAGTCCCTCCCGGCCATCATTCTTTTTATGCCAAACTTGACTGGGTCAAAAGCAATGAAATTCACTTTGAAATTAGTGAAACTCAATCTCTCGATTTCAGGCTTTCAGGCCGCTCTCTTCCTCCTTGGAAATACTGGCTAATGCTCATTCTGTTCGGCCTCTGCATAGCGGTCGGCGCAACTTTTGGCCCTCTGGGGGCTGGCATTGGTGGTGCCGCTGGCGGTTTCTTCTACAGTCGAACTAATCGACCATATTTACAGGAAGAGACAGTAGAAAGTGGTGCATAAGAAGGGAGCATAACAGAATAAATGGCTTTCACTTTTTGGTCCGCGGCTGGTCGCCTCATTTGCTTCGTTACAGCGTAGTTCTCTCGGAAACTTTCATAGTTGCGATTAATTGAACCACGTTTGTTTGTAGGTGGACTCAACAGTCAAGNNTACATTTGTACCCGCTTCTCTGATATTGATTACCAAAGAAACCAGACAGGTCTGACCAAGCAATCACTTGTGTTGATTACGGGCGGAAAATAACATACCTCCGGTGTTGAGTACGCCGGAGAAGTCAACACGAATCGCAAAGCCCGATGCACACGGGGTGCCCCCGCTAATCAACACCTTACTTTTTCGAAACTTTATGCAGATTTTCAAAAATAACCGTTACAACTGCTTACCCAACTCTTTCTCGAAACGAAATGATCGCTGGTCGATCTCAAAATATTTCTTTCAGCCACACCCATTTAGAGGACAAATCCGTAAAATGGCGAGAGGACAAATATTCATGTTTTCTAGTAGAAATGTTGCCGGCATGCGACATACGTTTTTCCTTTCAACGAACAAACAGGCTTAGATCGCCGGCGTGATTTTCCATTCGCAACTGTCACTGGTCAAGTCAATCATCGCGAGGAGTGTCGGTAATAATCAGCAGCGATATACTCTCGAAACTTTAACGTCAAATGGGGCATTTTTTGCGGTATTTCTTTTTTTGTGTTAGACTCTGAAAGATGATAAAATAGTGCATGGAATTTGAGTGGGATCCAGATAAAGCCGAGGTCAACCTAAAGAAACACGGCATTTCTTTCCATGAAGCGGCAACCGTTTTTGGTGATGCTCTGGCAATAACCTTCAACGACCCTGATCATTCCATGCGCGAACATAGGTTTCTGACTTTTGGCTATTCCATAATGAATCAGTTGCTGGTTGTCGTTCATACAGAACGGCACGAAAAAATAAGAATAATAAGCGCAAGGCGCGCAATAAGACATGAGAGGAAAATATATGAAGACAACTAAGAAAGAAGAAATGCGTAAAGAGTACAAGCGGGAAGATTTGGGCAGGGGAATACGAGGCAAGTATTTTGAAGAATATAAAAAAGAAACCAACCTCGTTCTTCTCAGTCCTGATGTGGCGAGTGCTTTTCCGGATGACACCTCTGTCAATGAAGCCCTGCGCAGTTTGATAAAGTTAGCACGGCAAGCAACTGGTCTAACAAAACGCTCCACCGGATCACGGCTCGCTAGCCGCGCCCGGTGAGGTTATACATTATATGGGGATAATCAATGACAGATAAAAACAAAAAATGGATCGAAGCGAAGAAGAAATATCACTTATCTGGTGCCCACATCCAAATGGCAAGGGAATTGGGAATGAATCCAAAGAAATTTGGAAGTCTTGCAAATCATAAGCAGGAAAGATGGAAAGTGCCATTACCGGATTTCATAGAGGAGTTGTATTTCAAGAGATTCAAAAAAGAGAAACCTGATGTTGTCAAGCGGTTGCAATAGCTCAAGACACATTATGAAGAGATAATCATGAGTTTCTGTCCAGTATGCGGCGCTCATCATGATCCTAAAATGCCATGCGCCGATCGTGCCGGTGAATTGTTGCGTGATGCGGGTATTGAACCAAGAGCGATGGGAAAAAAAGAATTGAAAACAACGATCAAGAAAGCAAATCGAAGCATGGTCATTATCCTTATTCTTGTTTTGTCATTCCTACTTTTGACCGTTTTAGTAGCTAAACTGGTACAACAATGAAATTGTAACATGCACTATTTTAGTAGATTTCAAATGTGTTTGTTTCGGGAAGGAAGCTTGCGTAGTGATTTCCCGACGGGACCTTCAGAGTTTTACCTGTAAACAGTGTCATTCCAGCCCAAATGAAGCCTTGCGATTGGGAAACGACGAAGCTGCCATATGATAATAAGGCACGAAAATCCGAAAGCCAATATCTCTTTGCTTTAAAAGTTATCAGTTTGACCCAAATCGACGTCTTCACTTAACGAATCATCGCAATATTCTACTGCTATTTCTGGTGTCAGTGGTTCACCAGTCCCGGCATCTGTATTACAGACAACAAAAAGTGCAGCTTTTGATGCTTTCTCAAAAAGAAGAGTCTTGTTTCCACCAAGCCACATGGTATAGGCACGAAGTTCTTTGATCGGCAAGCCCGATTGCACATGCCTGCGCTCAGTGAACGACCGCAAGATAAGCGAAATCTTATTATAATTACTAAGCAACCTATATAGGCGAGCGTGCAATATGGCTGACTCTTCCAATGAGTAACCAAAAACGGGCTTGCCCGATTCATTCCTGCGGATATCGAACGTCAGAACCCCCTCGGGACTGGCGATAGTTGCGATTGCGTTAGTGTAAACCCGTTTTTTCAATTCATCAAAAAAGGCCTCAAAGTTTATACGTCTAACTTCAAGATCGTTACCTCCAAATTTAGATTGTTTGCGTTTTCTCATGATGATACCTTCCTGACGACTCCCTATATTAGTTGTAATATTTTAAGGGACAAAAATCAAGACTTGACAATCTACATAGCAGGTGCAGTCGATGGTCATCATCCCCTAGGCTTCTACTCTGACAACCTCAGTAATACGCCTAGAAACTGATGCGACTGGTGAGTTGCACACCTGCTGCGTTGATTTCCGCTCATAGCAAACGCTCATCGAAATATCACAGATGTTAGTTCGAGGAGTACTTCTCGCCGAGTGAGTCATCTCGATTTTGCGGACATGCAGATGGCGTCAACAGCCTAAGAAGTGTTTATTTCGGATATAATCTGTCAGTGGTAGCCGTCTCCTTACATGTGTTGACTTCGGGCGGAATTCCGGATAAAACATAGCGTTGGTTCCGAATGGATTTCGGGTATGATGGTTGCTGACAGAACCATCTCTAAAAGACAATGCTTTCCCCCCCGGAAATCTTGCGAAGGAAACATATGGTTCTTGTCCTGTGTATTATCGGCGAAGGGGGTTCTCGCTCAGATCCGCGACTACAATGGCGATTGGGGAGTAACAAGCTACTTGTTGTCCGTTCGTATCCACGCGTTGTTAGCTCTGTTATAATAATGTTGGCCCTGACATGGCAGGAGAAAATGATACATGCGTGATAGAATAAAGCCAGTGAGGTGACAATAATGAGAAAGCTTACAAGGATTACCTTCAATCCCGAAATCATGGGCGGTAAACCCTGCATCAGAGGAATGCGTGTCACTGTGGGGATGATTGTGGGCATGATTGCCGCAGGTCATTCCAGAGATGAAATATTAAAACTCTATCCATATCTAGAAAGTCAGGATATCGATGAGGCCCTTTCTTATGCGGCCTGGCGTTCCGAAGAAATCGACATCCCTCTGCCGATGACGTGAAGCTGCTAATCGATATGAATCTCTCTCCGGACTGGGTAGCTGTCCTTACGGCTGGCGGAATCGAGGCTGTCCACTGGGTGAATGTTGGATCGGCCAAAGCACCGGATAAAAAAATCATCGCATGGGCCAAATCCGGCGGATATGTTCTACTGACCCATGATCTAGACTTCGGGGCTATACTGGCATCAACGGGGGCAGATTCGCCGAGTGTCATTCAGTTGCGCATCCAAGATGTCACGCCCGAAGTTGCAAAACAACTTGTTCTGGATGTCATTGCGCGCTTTGCAGAAGAGGTCAAGCAAGGAGTTCTCATAAGTGTTGATGAGGACAGAGCGCGTATTCGAATCTTGCCGATATAGGATATCAAACGCGACGTTTGTAATGGATAAGAAAATCAGGGTAAGTGGAGACTTTCATAAGTGCCTCGCTGGTGTTGATTTTCAAAATAACCAGACAGGTCTGGACAAGCAGTCATTCATGTTGCTTACGGGCGGTATTCCGCGTTTCCTGAATGCGGCCATGGAAGGCGGATTTTTACCCGTAACTGTCCGTTGTCGATCTTTCCCATAGCCATACCGCTACAGTCCCACCCCTTCTCTTCTTTCCCGACCTTCCTGATTTTCCGATTTCCCGGTCCACGCCGGGAATTGCGGAAATTGCGAGTGTTGCGAATAAGAGGGGGGCATAGCGCTATGGCTATGGGAAATTCATTGACGTGAGCAATATTCTATCTTCTATATGGCGCTAGAATAAAAGTACGTTGTTACCCCTAGTGATCTGCCTATATCGCCACTCCCTTTTTTCTCCCGATGCCGGCGCCCAGCCCCGTGCCGACGAGAGTACATACGGGCCAGGGAAGGCGGAAGAAACTTTGTACCCGTGAGGGGATTTGACAATTTTATATATCTGTGATATACAATACATACAATATTACTTTGGAGGAAAGACATGTCAACTCAGATGATTATGTTGCTTGAGCAGTAGTGGCATTTCCCATGAAGTCTTCCTGGTCGAACCCTATTGTCCAACCGCCATTGCCGTTTTGCTTCCTGCTCGGATTAGGATATGTGATTCTGTCTGCTATTGCTGGATTGCCGCTGACTTCGTTGTCGCTGACCGCTTGAAATGCTGCATTAAAAAGACTGATTGTTGCCATAAGAGTTCTCCTTTTTATCTTTAGGAAATTGTTCGATCCAATCCAAAGCTTGGCATTAAAGCCTGCCGACCTTCAGATTGACTATGACAGCCTGTCGAAAAATTATTGAGACCGCTCTCCTGCATGCGTCTGCTTATTGAACCCTGGCTGAGGGCTCACCAATTGCTCTAAGTACCGCTTTATACCGGGCAGCGAGATTGTGCTCGAACCTGAGCCCCGACTCAAGATCCTTTCTGGGAACAATAAAAATATTCCTGTCGGAGGCCCATGTTGACTTGGGTATCGATGTCAGTACCAGTAGTATTGGGTAATTATCGAACCAGGGAGGCCTAAGACCACTGGCTGGGCCGAATAATAATGTTCTACCGTTTCCAATATCTATAGTTGCTAGAGAATTAGGACTATCAAAGTACTCTTCAATTTTCTGTGGTCCGTCTTCACAATAGATGCCCTCTTCGACGATAATCGGTATGTTGCTTCTATGTATGATATAAAAACTGTCGGTCGAACCATTCTTATTTTCCACAGTATAATAAAACAGGAAATTCCCGGGCCCGCAATGGGCTGAGCTTCCATCGGATTCCAAATATATCTTTGCGCCATTGCCAAAACTGTTATCCGTACAACAAAGGTCTGTTAACCCGTTTGGCAGTTTTTGGAAGACACCCACCTTCAGCACACTCAGCTTCGGACTTGCCCCGCATTTTTCCTTCAACGGAGCGGACAATGAATCTTTCACCGGATTCCAGTAAGCTGACTGGTTGTTTTCGGTTCCCACGCAAAGCAATTTATCATGACCGTCTGAATATATGTCTCCAATCCATTTGAAATGCCATTTTTTTATCATGTCCTCGACTTGAGTGCCTTGTATTTCAGACCGAGATTTTGCCGAGTTGTCCGAGGTCGATTGAAGTTCGGCTCCAGCCCATGCCACAGCGCCTATTTGCAGTGAAATTACATAGACAGCTATCAATATTGTTGAATAATATTTTTTGACCCTTATCATGCTGCGCCCCCTATATTCATCCACACACACTGTACACCTAAATATCGCCTTTCAGGAAGTGCCCTAAAATCTGGGAGGAAGTGGCCGTGAGGCCACCCCCTCCCGACGGAACGGCTCGTACTGGCCAGGTAAGCCGCTCTTCGATCGGTGCCGGACATCCGTCCAAGAGTTTCCTCCGTTCGGAAAGTGTTTGGATAAATTTATTCGGGCCTGAAATTTTGACTGGATGCTTCAATCGAGACGTATCCTCAAATCTCCACACGCTGCCGTCCTCCTTAAGAATGGCGGGCGCCGCCAAATGCCATCATGGGCTCAGCACACCACCCCGATTGGGCGATGCAACTCATTACAAAAAAAGTAAAAAATTGTAAGATCGGGTGCAAACCGATTGCTGACAGAATGGCAGGCAGTCTCTTTTTTCTAAATGTCGGCTCTGCTTCGCAATCAATAAGTGCATCAAAATCCGTTGCTGTATCCAAAATACCTTGCAATGTAACCCACCCTCCTTAAACCGTCGAAAGTTGGTAAAGGGACAACACTCCTATAAAACTGAAAAGAGCATAGCAAAAGCAAACAAGGCACGGCTCCTTGTTTCATAAAAGGCTCCTCGACGATTCGATAATACGTTTACTGCCCTATTTGCTTAAGGACAAGATAGCTTTAGAATGCGTCTGCCAACCTTTGTCAGGCAATATTTCTCATCTATTACCCACCCATTAAAAACCCGGATCGATCATTGGGACAAATATGATCGCTCCCCGGGTTTCCTGGTTCCCTCAAGACTTCAGCAAAAGGCTCGAAAGATATTGGGGTGATTATTGCATGTCTTTCTTAATTAAGAATTAGATCAAATCCATATTACAGGATAATTACAACTATATTAAATTCTCATGAAATTATTGTGCTGTGGCTTCATGCCTAGGATAGGAATCAGGCTAACATGGGATGTGCCCGACATGCGGATTTTAGAAAAGACAGGGGATTGCCAAGAACAGACAAAAAAGCTTTCGGAACTCCGCAATATTTTCACCTTCCCCAGAGCATTCGTTAGCGCGGTGTAATCGAATTTTCTAACGTTGACGTTGGCATATCGACTTTAGAAGAGGGAGTACTTCTCGCCGGGTGAGTCATGCGATTTTACGGACATGCAGATGGCGTCAAAAGCCTAAGAGGTGTTTGTTTGGGTAGTAATCTGTTAGTGCTAGCCCGGTGCTAAAATGTGTTGATTACGGGCGGAAAATAACACACCTCCGGTGTTGAGTACTCCGGAGAAGTCAACACGAATCGCAAAGCCCGATGCACACGGGGTGCCCCCGCTAATCAACACCTTTCCGGGAAGCGA
>DMNE01000319.1:7331-9115 GCA_003453735.1 Nitrospiraceae bacterium
AATGTTGCCAGCATGGGACATTCGTTTTCCCTTTCAACGAACTAAACATGCTCAGATCGCGGGCGCGATTTTCCATTCGAAACAGTTACCAGTTAAATCTGTCGTTGCGAGAAGTACTGGAAATAACTCGCACACAAAGCCAGCTGATGGGCTATGGAGTGCCTTCTTTGATGATGAGTTTCTACACTTACTACTCCACACTTTGGCAATAGTGCCAACGGTATTGGTTTCGAAGAAGTATGCTTAACGTTGTGGGCTCTTCCTCAGTCATTTCTAATGGTGCTTTGATTACCGGAAGGAGCTGATGCATAATGCCCAGATGCGAGATTCTTGGCTGCCCAAATGCCGACTGATAATTGACCGACACCAACTACCAAAAGGTAGACAGAGAGTCCTACAGCGAATCGAGAGGCATTGCTGCTATCAATACGTGGTCGTCCAGTAATAAGCATACCAATTCCGATAACCATTGCTACTATAGTAAAAAATAGGGGATATAAGCCTATCAATTTTGCTGCCCATTTTAATTTGTTTTTCAATGCTATAACAACCTGAGCTATGGCAAGAAACACAAATATGAAACTGAAAATCCCCTCTGCAATATTTATTAGAACCGTTTGAGATAGATCCACTCCTGTGAGACTCAATATATTTCTGAGAACGACTATGACGCTATCGACAAATAATAGGAGCAAGTAAAAACTACAAAAACGAGTTTTTTCTGTCATCATTATACCTTGGTGATTCGACGCTATTTTGTCTATCCCCACTTTGGCTTACCCGTTCAAATCTACACCTTTGTGAGAACTACTGTCAATGCGGACTACAGGAAGACTACAGGAAGAACATCGGCGTCCAGCCGTACAAAATGAGCTCCTCAAGTTACCTTCTTTCCAACCCTATCCCACCTAACTCTTGAAGCTCTTGAATCCCACGACCAATAGATTTTAAATATTTTCCCCTTTACATATGCGATGGGTACGTATCCCCAGTAACGGCTATCATAACTCTGATCTCGATTATCACCCATCACAAAGAACGTTCCTTTCGGCACTACAACAGGGCCGAAAGTGTCTCTTGGCTCAATGGAGTCAGCCGAAATATCGGTATGTTCCACATAAGGCTCATTTAATGCCTTCCCGTTTACGTACACCGTCTTATTTCTTGATTCGATAACGTCTCCTTCAACACCAATCACTCGTTTTATGAAATCTCTTTTGGGGTCTTCAGGGTACTTGAAAACAATAATCTCTCCACTTTTGACAGATTTTCGTGCCTTGTCAGATTTATCAACAAGAAGATGGTCACCTATTTGCAATGTGGGCAACATAGAGCCACTGGGGGTCTTGAATGCCTGAATTATGTGTGCCTTAATAATATCGCCGATGGGAAGTAACTGCAGGAAGACCATAATGATAACAAATATTTTTAGAAAGCTATCTCCTTGTTTCAGAAGCCGGCGGTTCGAACCGTTAATCCTCTCGGCAGATTCAAAGGCATCCTTCAGTGAAAAGAAATATATAGGAAGCGCCAGTAAAAAAAGAGGATAAAATCTACTTTCTGCAACAAGCAAGATCAAACTAATAACCAATAATGCAATCCCCTTAATAATCTGCTTGTTATAAAGTTGCCCGATTCCGGGGAACAGATAAGAGAGGAAAACAGCAAGCCAAGGTTTTTTCTTTAGATCTTTCTGAATGATTAAATGATGCTCCTCATTGTAGTCTCTAGCTACTTTGTGGGCATCAAAGAGAACATAAATACCAAGTATAAGAAGAATGGGC
>DMNE01000294.1:0-1144 GCA_003453735.1 Nitrospiraceae bacterium
TATTTTCTGCCCGTAGATTTGACGACAGCGATCAACGATGCTGCAAGAGGAAAAGTGCGCGCCTGGTCGATAAACCCGATACGCTGGTGCTTTCCGGGCATTTCCAGGGAGCAGGAGATATTCTACACAGTATTGTCGATAGTGGGTGTCTTAACGCTAATTGGTTTGGCGCTCTTATTTATTTACCTTAAGAAGACTGAGAGTAAGGGGCGCTCCTCAGGCAACGGGACGACGACATAATATAAGCTATTGCGTCCTTGTGGTAAAGTCAGAAGTGTTCGACGGTTAAGGGGATAAACTCAACTGGTCTTGAGGATCTGCGATATGCTCTGGCAGAGTTGTTTCGGTAAATAACCGTGGTAACAGGATATCAGCAAGACGCCCTCAGTGTTTATTATTTGACAATCACCTTCCGGAGATCCCATCTCTTCGACCACTTTCAGCCCCGGACTTTTGGTATGGTATGTCATGCCAAGGTCGTTTTAAGAGATTTGGTGTATTTGATCATTTTTGTCAGCCTGATTGACTGCCTCTCAACTCACTGATAGAATTTGCTCAATAAGATCGCTATGCCAAAGAAGTCGAGGCAACAGGAGGGAACTATGAACGGGTCTTTACACAGATCCAGGGCGTTAATGAAATGGTCATTGTTTTCTTTATGTATCAGCATTTCACTAATTTTAATGATGCCTTTGTCGTCATCCGCTCACGGAATTGCGGGCAAAAGGTTCTTCCCAACAACCTTTCAGGTTGACGATCCGTTTATTTCTGATGAGTTTTCGGTTCTCATAAATCGTATCAAACAATCCGGAGGCGAACCTGACAAGGCAACGGAAATTAATATTGATTATTCCAAACGCATCGTACCGAACTTCGGGCTGGAATTCCACGAAGCGTACCTGCATTTGGGCTCTAACGGAGATGGGTCAGCAAATGGCTGGGAAAACCTCGGTCTGGGGGCGAAATGGCAGTTCCTCACGAACGAGGAACATGAGCTGATTCTTTCCATCGGCACGGATATCGATGTTGGTGGCACAGGCGCACACCAGTTGTCGGAGTCCTTTTCACACATTACTCCTGCGATCTTCTTTGGAAAAGGCTTGGGTGACCTACCCGAGTCCGTGAATTTCCTGAGGCCATTTGC
>DMNE01000294.1:1190-2345 GCA_003453735.1 Nitrospiraceae bacterium
TTCTCTGTTCAATACAGCCTGATGTACCTCCAGTCGTTCGTGAAAGACATTGGGCTGGGTACACCGTTTAACCGCATGATCATTGTGACGGAATTCCCCATGCAGACAAATCTCAGTCGTGACAGTAAAGGACTTACAACTGGAACGGTCAATCCAGGCATCGTCTGGGCAGGCAAGTTCATGGAGTTTGGAGTAGCTGCTGAGATACCGATCAACTCGAAGTCGGGAAAGAGTGTCGGGATTCTCGGGCTGATTCATCTATTTGTTGACGACCTCTTCCCCAAGAGCATAGGGGGACCGATTTTTCATTGAGACGGTATGCCAAGCTTGAAAGTCAAGAAGACTGTTTGGTCGTTTTTTCTTTTCTTTTGGATTGCATTGCCGGGGGTGTCTCATGGGCATGCATTTCCCGACCATTCCGATCCGAGAGTGGGGGCTACGGTTTCCGGATCTCCTTCTACCGTCCGTATCTGGTTTGACGGTGACATAGAGCCCATATTCAGTACGATTTCCGTTCAAGACGCAAGTGGTAAACGTGTAGACAAAGGGAATGGGCACGTTGACCCGCCCGATTCAACGTTGCTGGAGGTCAGCGTTCCACCGTTGCCACCCGGTACGTATCGGGTAATCTGGAGTGTAGTTGCGCGGGACGGGCATCGCACTATGGGCGACTATACGTTTGTAGTCAAATGAGGTAAGTAAGACGCTCTAAATGATTCTACATAGTATAGTGACATTCATAGATATAACGGCATTGGCCTTGTTGGTCGGAGTTGCCTTATGCTTTTTCTGGACAGCGCGCTCACGAGCTGATGAAGAAGCCTCTTTGCCATTTACCGGAAGTTTCCGGCGATTGCTGATTCTCTGTTTGATTGCACTGATCATTAGCAGTATCATCAACCTAATACAGCGGACAATGGAGATGAGCGGTCTCGGCCTTTCAGCGGTCCCATCTGTACTGCCCCTGGTATTGTTCAAGACGCATTACGGTACGATTGGGCTCGTACGGTCCGGAGGACTCGCCCTGGCACTGGCGATATCGTTTATCGGCAGACGGCATCTGAATTCCCGCTTTGTTTCGATCATTCTACTTTGCGCTGCAGCAACGATCGCATTTTCACGTAGCGCCACGAGCCACGCTGCAGACTATGGAGA
>DMNE01000294.1:2397-2550 GCA_003453735.1 Nitrospiraceae bacterium
AGATTTTATGTCTTATTCGGACCTGTATTTTCCCTATTGGTTGCAACCGGCCTTTACAACGCATGGGTTGAGGTGGGAAGTTTCGGATTGCTTATAAAGACGCCTTATGGAAGAGTGCTTTCCGCGAAAATTGTGCTGCTCCTTTTTCTTACC
>DMNE01000168.1 GCA_003453735.1 Nitrospiraceae bacterium
TCTGATGGACTCACGAATGGGACGTGCCATTAAATCGTTTAATGATAGCGAAGTGGCAGCAAAAAGCATGGGGATCAACGTGCCGTGGTATAAGCTTAAGGTCTTCATCCTGACGGCTGTGATGGCCAGCATGATCGGGAGCGTCTATACCTTCTATCTTCGTTTCATGGAACCGAGCATTCTTGGCTTCCCCCTCCTTGTTGAGCTAGTCACCATGATCATCATCGGAGGCGGCAAGACACTCTACGGTCCTTTGTTGGGAGCCTTTGTCGTCATGTGGCTGAGGGAGTTGATCCATCTGTCCCTTGGTGGTTTCTTGCCCAGAATGAGCGCACAGGTTGATGCCCTTTTCTTTGGCGTCATCATCATCGTCATCTTGATCTTCATGCCAGGTGGCTTGTCCGGCTGGATGGACAGGCTTTTGTACTTAGGGAGAAGAACCTTTGGAAAAGCTGATGAATGATATCCTGCTCGATGTGCGCGGACTGAGCAAGCACTTCGGCGGCATTCTTGCGCTCAACGAGGTCTCTTTCAGTCTGGAAAAAGGAAGCGTCACCTCTCTGATCGGGCCTAACGGCGCTGGCAAAACAACGTTTATCAATGTCGTTACAGGTATCCATGCCCCCGATTCAGGAGAAATACACTTCCAGGGCGAAGACCTTGCAGGGATGGAGGCCCATCTTGTTGCGTCAAAAGGGATTGGGAGAACGTTTCAACTGGTAGAGCTCTTCAGTAGTCTCAACGTTCTTGAGAATGCGATGGTGGGTAGGCATTCCGAAAGCCATTCCGGCATGCTTTCATGTGGATTTTCCCTTCCATCAGCAAGAAAGGAAGAAAAACGGATCAGAGATGAGGCGATGGAAAGCCTCATCATGGTTGGTCTGGAAAAGAGGGCGCCCGATCCGATTTCAAAGCTCCCTTTGGGGGAACGTAAACTAGTGGGTGTGGCACGGGCACTGACCATGAAGCCGAGATTTCTCATGCTCGATGAGCCTGCGGGGGGATTGGCAGCCCACGAAATCAAGAACCTTGTCGAGTTGATCCATCAACTTGTGTCAAAAGGATTAACCATATTGGTTGTGGAACATAATATGCCTTTCATCATGTCCCTTTCTGAAAAGGTAATTGTATTGAATGAAGGTGCAAAAATTGCCGAAGGCCCGCCGCAGGAAGTAAGAACAAACGAAAAGGTAATCAAGGCCTACCTCGGTGAAGAAGTTTGATATGGATGAAATACAGACAAATAAAATTTGCAGAGAGAAGAGAGTCCGGCCCGGTTCTCCACGTCTATGCATAGAAACCATCTCCACATTTTATGGAGAGGCAAAAGCATTGGATTGTATATCCATCGAGGTCCATTCGCAGGAGGTTGTAGGAATCCTGGGAAGTAATGGCGCAGGGAAGACGACTCTTNNTGGCCTCTTGTCTCCACGCTCAGGGCGTGTATTGTTTGAAGGCGCATCCATGGAAGGAAAGCCTTGCCACGAAATCATCAAGAGCGGGATTGCAAGTGTCCCTGAGGGAAGAGAACTTTTTGGCTCCATGAGCGTGATCGATAATTTACTCCTCGGAACTTATTCGCTCACGGAGCAAAAAAGGAAGGAAATTCTGGCCAGCCGGTTGGAAATGGTATTTTCTCTTTTCCCCATCCTCAGGGAAAGAACGAAACAGAAGGCCGAAACGTTATCAGGAGGACAGCAACAGATGCTGGCTGTGGGGAGGGCCTTGATGTCGAACCCAAAACTTCTTGCGCTAGATGAACCTTCCCTTGGTCTCTCTCCTATCCTTGTTTCTGAAATGATGAGAACCCTGAAACGGATCTGCGACGAATGGAAGGTATCACTCCTGCTTGTCGAACAGAATGCGCGGGCCGCCCTGAAGATTGCGGATTATGTCTACCTCCTCGAAAGAGGGAGTGTGGCGCTTTCCGGGACGTGTCGAGATGTTATCTCCAGTCCGATGATCCAGAGGGCATATTTGGGAGGGTAGGATAAGGGATTAAGATTTTGGATACTTTGACGGGCCGGCCGGCAATTGCCCTCGGCTCTAATAAGAAAGGAGGACAAAGATGAGAGAGCTACTGGAAGTGATGGTTCTGTGTGTGGTACTTGTACTTTTGTTTGTGGTCAGTGGGCACGCTCAAAGGTTAGGTCCTTATCCAATTGGCTGTGTTACTGATCTTACAGGCAGAATGTCAGAGATGGGCACCGCGAACAAGCAGGGCATGGATATCGCCATTGAGGCGATCAACGCTGCGGGTGGAGTCAATGGGCGTCCGTTTAAGGCCATCGTCTATGATAGCGAGAGTGAACCCTCAAAAAGCGTTTTGCACACAAAGAGACTCATCGAGGTTGACAAAGCGATCATTCTTACCTCTTACAACCTGTCGGGGGCGACCATGGCTTCCATCCCCACTGCCGAGGCGGGGAAGACGGTCCTTTTCAGCGCTTCCGCTTCGGAGAGGATCTGGATACCAACTAAGAAATGGATCTTCAACGTGGTGCCCCGTCAGTGGGAGGCCTCGATCCCGATTTTAATTGGGATTCTCCAGCGGAAGGGCGTTAAAAAAATCGCTTACATTCACATTGACACAGTATACGGGCAGACAGGAAGAGAAACCTTCGACAGGGCCGTCAAAGAGATGAAGTTTACTCCGGCCAACATTGAGAAGTACGCCCCAGGAAGCACCGATGTCGGGCCGCAGATTACCCATATCAAGGCAGCCGGCGCCGACGGGATCTTGATCACTGGGAACCTTGCTGATACCGTCATGGTAATCAAAAACGCACGAGACATGGGATTTACCGGCCCTATTGTAAGTGATTATGCCATCGTCGGTCCGGAGTTCATTGAGCTTGGGGGCAAGTATGTGGAGGGAGTTATAACAACCTCCTTGAAGGCACTTGTGGCCCAGGAGCTGCCTGACAATGATCCGCAGAAAAAGATAGCCATGGAGCTCTATAATGCCTACACGAAACTCTATGGCAAATTCAGCCTTTACGCGGGCCATATGTGGGACGAGATGTATCTATTGGCTGAGGCTCTTAAGAAAGTTGACCCGAAGCTGGACCCGGCAAAAGATACGGACCTCATCAAGATCCGTTCGGATATTCGTGACAACCTGGAAAAGATCAAAGGGTTTGTAGGGCAGAATGGAATCTTTAATTACTCGGCGGATAATCATAATGGTCTTGCGCCGAAGTGCTATGTGCCGGTAATGGTGGAGAATGGTAAATGGAAGCTTTATAGAGGGAAGTGATCCTAATACAGACGCGGTCATTCTTTTTCCATCCCCTTGATTGCCCCCTCACCCCGCCCTCTCCCCATCGGGGAAGAGGGGAAGGGTGTGGGGCGGATGTCAATATAAAATGCGTTTGTATTAATGCAAACGTAATGAGTAATTTGTCCTTGCGAGGACCCCGCACTTGATGCGGGGGACGTGCCTGCACGCCGAAGTGGCGTTACGCCTGCCTGCGCGAAGNNACCCCGCACTTGATGCGGGGGACGAAGCAATCCAGTAAAATATGAGGTTGCCACGCCCTTCGTCCTGAAGATCATGCGGTGCAGGACTTCGGGCTCGCAATGACAATGGGATGTCAAAATATTAAATGCGTTCGTATTAGACGCCCATTTCACCGCTATCAAATATGAGCGACGAACGATGCATGGAGGCACGCGATGAATGACAAACTGGTTCACCTCATGGCAGACCTGAAGGAAAAGGAGACCATCGCTTTGGTCAAAGAACTGATCAAGGAAGGTACAGATCCAACGGAGATCCTCGATGCTGCCCGCTCAGCCATGGAACTCGTGGGAAAGCGCTTTGAAAAAGAAGAGTACTTTATCCCTGACCTGGTGATGGCGGGTGAGATCATGAAGGGAATCTCTGAAAACGTAAAGCCGCTGCTTAATAAAGGAGAGTCAAGCATTAAGAAAGGGAAGGTCTTGATCGGTACCGTTGCTGGAGACATCCACGACATCGGAAAAGATATCGTGACTTTTATGCTTGATGTAAGCGGATTTGATGTTCTTGATCTGGGCGTCGACGTACCGGCGAGTACATTTGTCGAAAAAACCAGGGAATTCAAGCCCCAGGTNNTTCGACTCCATGAAAAAGACGGTTGAAGCCTTAGAAGAAGCGGGGCTGCGTGAGCGGGTGAAGGTGATGATTGGCGGTGGTCAAATCGATGATGAAGTGAGAAAGTACGTCCATGCGGATGCCTACGGGAAGGATGCGGTAGCGGCCGTCAATTTATGCAGGCAATGGATTGGAGGATGATCATGAGAGAGGATGCCGCAGAACTTTACAGACAGAGAGAGAAAAGGGTTAACGATGCCATTGCATTGAGGGTTCCTGACAGGATTCCTATTGAGGTGCTTTTTGGGTTTTTCCCTGCAAAGTATTCTGGTATGACCATAGAAGAAGTGATGTACGATCCGGATAAGCTCTTTGACGCACAGTTGAAGGTCCTCCTCGAGTTCCAGCCGGACATGGACCAGGCGCCCTTTGCCATCCGGTTTTTAGGTCCTCTGCTGGAGGCTCTTGATTTTAAGCAGTTGAAATGGCCCGGCCACGGGATGACAACAGACCATACCTACCAGTTTGTTGAAGGGGAATACATGACAGCGGACGAATACGACCATTTCCTCCTCGATCCATCCGATTTCATGGTCCGGAAGTACTGGCCGAGGGTCTGCGGGAATCTCAAGGGTTTGGAGAAACTCGCCTCTCTGCACGGCGTCATCACGTACTACATGGGCTTTAATCTGAGTATTGCCCCCTTTAGCCTTCCCGAAGTGGCCGAGGCGCTCGCGGCAATGCAGAAGGCAGGCGCGGAGGCCGCGCGGATCGCAGTCCATTCCCGACGCTATACGCAGAAAGCAAAAGAGGAGGGCTTCCCGATGCAGACTGGCGCTTTCACCCAGGCGCCTTTCGATACGCTGGGCGATTTCTTCAGGGGCACGAAGGGTCTCATGCTCGACATGTACCGGAGACCGGACAAGGTAATCAAAGCCTGTGAAAAGCTTCTTCCCATCATGTTCGAGACCGCCATCAATGCAACGAGAATGTCAGGTAACCCCCGCGTCTTCATTCCAATCCACAAGGGCCTGGACGGGTTCATGTCGAAAGAGCAGTTCAAACGCTTTTTCTGGCCGACCCTGCAGGAATTGATGCAGGGTCTGATAAAGGAAGGCTGTAATCCTTGCCCGCTCTGGGAGGGTGACTGCACGTCCCGGCTCGAGATCATCAAAGACATCCCGGCGGGAAAGGCGTGTTACGCCTTTGAAGCAACAGATATGTTAAAAGCCAAGGAGATCCTCGGGGACACTGTCTGCATACGGGGAAATGTCCCCCTATCCATCCTCATTGCGGGGTCACCCCAAGATGTGAAAGCATATTCTAAGAAATTGATCGATACGGTCGGGAAGGGTGGGGGATATATTATGGACGCAGCGACGGGCCTTGACGATGCGAAGCCGGAAAATGTCAAAGCGATGTTTGAATTTACCAGAGAATACGGAGTGTATTAGGCGTTTAGAAATGCGATCGCGCGGAAAAAAGTTTAGTGTTTGGAGTTTAAACAACTCGTATTTTTCAGTTCAAAAGCTCCGGTGCTGAGTGAGATATTTAGGGAGAGGCGTACCGTGAAGACCTATGTAATAAGTCCCGGCGGAAAAGAGGTTATTATCGAGGACAACGCCCCCACCGCCCTCATCGGAGAACGCATCAACCCCTTCGGGAAGGGCCCGATAAAGGAAGCTTTATTATCGGGAGCGATGGAACCCATCCGCGAGGAAGCACTGAAGCAGGTGGAGACAGATGCAGATATCTTAAATGTGAGCGTGAATGCCTTTGGGATAGATGAAGGCGTAGTATTACCTCGATNNCTCTGTCTGGAGAGTAGAAATCCTGTTGCCCTCGAGGAGACGTTGAAGCTCGGTTGCGGCAAGCCGATCATCAGTTCGGTGACAGGAGAGGATCGCATAATGGATGAGATTTTACCCTTGGTAAAAAAATATAATACCGCGCTCGTTGCGCTCGCCTCGGATGCTTCAGGTATCCCAAAAGAGCCTCTCAGAAGACTTCAAGTCATAAAACAGATTATAGACCGGACTGACGAGATGAACATTCCCCGCGAGGACCTTCTTGTCGATTGTGTTGCAGAATCGAGTGCGGTAAACGATCAGGCCGCAATTGTGACATTGGAAACGATGCGAAACGTTAAACGCGAACTTGGCGTCAACATTGTTCTTGGGGCGAGTAATGTGTCTTTCGGCCTTCCTAACAGGACCGTGATCAACTCGGTTTTCCTTGTCCTTGCCGTCCGGGTGGGGTTGACCTGTGCCATTGTGAATGCAGCGAAGATGAAACCTTACCTCATGGCGGCCGATCTTTTGCTCGGGCGAGATCCGTGGGCAAGACGCTATGTAACATATTATAGAAGCTTGAAAAGTGTCTCTTCACATTGAAACCGTCATCGACACGCTCAACAGAAATCCTGTAGACTTCTTGCCGAGGGGAGAACTATTTATTAGTAGAGATTTTCTCGACCGCTATTTTTGTGAAGAAAAGTATACAAAACAGGTGGTAAGAGCAGCCCAATATCTGGATCTTTCTTTGATAGGGGTTTGGATTGATACAGAATG
Organism: Nitrospiraceae bacterium; assembly: GCA_003453735.1. GTDB lineage: Bacteria > Nitrospirota > Thermodesulfovibrionia > Thermodesulfovibrionales > UBA9159 > UBA9159. The sequence continues at coordinate 6,649 of DMNE01000168.1, forward strand.
GTCTGATTCTCTTTTATCTGAAATGAGGTATAAAGACCTTGGACAGTACTTCACCGTCGGGTGCATGAGCGGCCCCATATCCAGGCTCATAGAAAAGCGTGGATTCTTCGATGCCATGCTGAGCATAAATAATGATGCCTCTCTTTTCTCGAACATTGCAAGGAACCTGATAAGAGATGTAGAAACCCGTGCTGAACTAGCCCGTGCCAATGGGTTCAGCGCTATAGCGATCGCAGATGATATCGCGGGCAATAAAGGGCTCCTTTTCTCGTATGATTATTTTTGGGATACCGTTTGCCCTATTTACAGGGAGATTTCCGCGATCATAAAAGGAAATGACCTTTTTGCTTTTTTTCACTCAGATGGTGATACAAGAAAAATTATTAATCCGCTGATTGAGGCGGGTTATGACTGCCTCCACCCCGTCGATACGCTTGCAGGGCTAAATCTTTATGAATTGCAGAAAGAGTTCGGTGGAAGGGTATGCTTCATGGGGCACATTGATACCATCGCCTGGAGTGAGGAACAGATAAACAAAGAAATCAGCCGTGCAGAAGATGAGTTCAGAAGAGGTGGGCTGATACTCGGATCAACATGCGGCCTGTCGATGGAGACAGTAAGTGACAAGCTTGGCATACTTTACCCCCGATGGGAAAAAAGAGAACCGCACAAATGAAGAACTAATGGGCCCGTGCGCCCGACGATACGGTAATCCCCACACTTTTGTAGATTGACTTACCAGCCAACTTAATTTCGGATCTCGGGGGTTCAGTATTCGGTCCCTACAATTAAGGGTAGCCGAATCTAATAAAAGGATCGGTCCAGGAGTGCAGATTTCATCTGCTATGTATCCGCTGTCTCCAGAGAGCAAAAAAAGTTTCGATATGATTTTGGTTTATGGAATTGGAATGCGTCCTACCCGTAATCGTTCACCTCAAGAGCCGCCTCAGCGTGAAGATCTGTAAGTATTGGTCTGGATTTGATGAACTGATGTCTGCCAAATCAATTTTTTGTTTTTGCCGCGTGCTCTTCCTGTTTTCCTCTGGTTTTCTTAATGTCCTCCAAAGAGGGACCAAATTGGGGACGGCTCTCGAATAGCATTGTATAAACAAAAAGGCGCGCGGAGACTCTGGCTCAGACGCTTAAGTGTCATCCAGGTGTATTAGTCTTCCCAGGCTGGGAACTTCCCAAGGAAGCCACGGCATAGCAAACAACAGCGGATTGCCAATAAATCTGGCATCCGCTGAATCTTGGCATTCGCACATAAATTAAAACTGTCCTTAAACAATAAGAGATTTTCTGTGCATGGAAACCTCTTCTCCCTGGGTTCGAAGTTCGAGGTAGCCTCTTGGTAATTCCTGTTTCCCGTTGATTAAGATCTCGTTGAGTTTGAAATGCTTTTTCAATCTCAAAATATTTTCATTCTTCTGGCCTCTCAGATTCGAAATATCTTTCGGATGGCAAAAGAATAGGGCGTGTCCTTTTTTCTGAGAGACCCGAAGAAGAGACGTAGCCATGTCGAAGAAGATCCCGGAATCGACAAGCTGGCGAAAAGCAGGGTGATAGGGTCCTGCGAGAAAATCCCTTTGCAACTCACTGGTAGGCTGAAGACCGATGCGAGCGACTGAGAGAGATAAATTTTCCAGTCTGAGAATGCCTTTCTTAAGCCACTGAACAGCCTCTTCCAAGGACAGCGGGAGGTATCCGCCGCTCCTCCAGAGGATCTCAAGGGGAGCCCCTTTGAGGACGAGTGTGGGATGGATCCTCACGAAATCGGGCTTGAGTTCCACGACCTGATCAAGAGTTTGGAGAAAGCGATCGCAAGTATCACCCGGAAGGCCGATCATCAGCTGAAGTCCTACCTCGAAATTCTGGCCTTTCAATCGGTCGACAGCATCCACTGTATCTTTTGCACAATGACCTCTGTTGGCAAGAGTGAGGACTTCGTCGATCATCGATTGTGCCCCAACTTCTACAGTCTTCACCCCGTATTCTTTGAGCAGCGAGAGCGTCTCTTCGTTTAGGGCATCAGGTCGGGTGGAGATGCGAATGGAATCGATCAGACCGGAATCGAGAAAGGGCTGAACTTCCTTCAGATAACGAACCTGATCGTCCCTATGGATTGCTGTGAAACTTCCGCCGTAAAAAGCGACCTGTCTCCCCCTGTTTTCCTTATTGTAAGGGATTCCGACGAGAGAGGCTTCGATAAAGTTTCGGACGGAAGAGGGGGATGGAAGCCCTTCGTCTGTTGCCCTTTGATTGCAGAAGAGACAGCGTTCACGGCAGCCCAGATTCGGGAGAAAAATAGGAATAATAAGAGGAGCCATCTTGCTACAATGTCAAATTANNGAAGCGGCTTCGCGCAGGCAGGCAAATATCAAATGAAGTCCAAAGTTCAAAGGTCAAGGAAAGACGAGGAAGAACTATTCTTTTAGATTTCGGTCATTTTTTTGACATTCATTTGTCATTTGAGCTTCGTCATTTGGCATTTTATTATTAATCTCTTCCAATGCATTTTTAGCTGCTTCTTGTTCCGCCTCTTTTTTGCTTTTTCCCCATCCCATTCCTTTCACTTCATCCCCGATCATGACGGATGCCTGGAATCTCTTATCATGA
>DMNE01000284.1 GCA_003453735.1 Nitrospiraceae bacterium
TGGCAATTCTGGCACTAAGTTATTTGGCCTTTACCTGTGCGGTCTCCTCTGCCGGCGTCTCCTCCCCAAGGGTCTTCGTAACTGCCACTGCGACGTATCCGCCGACTGTGCCCAGTACAGAGCCGACCACGATGCTCATGAATCCCACGCAGGTAATCCCCAGGATTATCCCTGCCGCCGTTACTATCCTGAGCAAAGCCGTTGCCTGTAGCGGCCCCCCGAACAGGTGGCTCATCAGTACCAGTGTCCCGTAGCTGCCGAAGTAAAACCCCGGGATTATCCCGAAGGCTAGAAACCCTATCACCCCTACCACTGCTCCCACCTTTGTCCCCATCTGTACCATGCCTCTTTTCCCTTTCATCGTATTTTCCTCCTTTCCGTTGCCTTCCCCTCTGACGAGGGAGTATGATTTCCCTTTGTGTATGATTCCAAGAAAACCGGTTGCCTTCTTCTTAGTACTTTACCTTTGCCTCCAGGGGCAGGGCCTTGCCGGAGTTCAATGAATCAATAGCTGAGCCCACGAGCCAGCCAAGAATGCTGCAACTCGCTATGAAGATCAGGGCTGATACGAATATTCCCAGAAGCATTGAGATACCGACAATCAACCTCGGAAGCAGGGCCGAGGTTAAGGGCAGGCCGAAGATACCGCCCGCGATGTTCAACCCTACCACTCCGCCGATAAAGGAACCCGGAAGTAAGCCGATGACTGCGAATAAAACCAGACCTGCTCCTGCGCCGATGTACGCTGTCTTTTTTGCTGTTTCTCTTGTTTTCATTTCCTTGTCCTCCTCTGTTTCGTTCTTACCCTTAAGAATGCACCTTCCATGCCAGATAGAATATATTGAATTTAAAGGATATTTTACTTCAAACGTTTTGCAATTCTGAGAAAACAGCCCTCCGTTTTCGCAACAATGCAAAAAAAATACTGAAAGAGGAAAAGAAGAGATGCCTTCTTATGCCGCTCGTGCCTGAAGGCAAGGCCCTTTCGGGATTATCCCGAACAGTAAAGCTCACAAGGATCTTGGAATATGACGCTTGTCATAGCACGAGCATTCGATCCAGTATAAACTACGTGTAAAAGGAATTTCAGAAGGAGGATTTAATGGACAGATTCGTTAAGAATTTCATTGTAATGAGCATCGTATATCTCGCCGTTTCATCCGTGCTGGGAATATGTATGCTCAGCAACCAGGCTCTGATGCCCTTGAAGTTTGTTCATTCTCATCTGAATATGCTCGGATGGGTCTCGATGATGATCTTCGGGGTGGGCTATCACATTTTGCCGAGGTTTTCAGGAAGACCTCTGAAGAGTCCCAAAATCGGAGAACTCCAGTTCTGGCTCGCGAATATCGGCCTCATAGGGATGCTCGTATTCTATACACTCTGGACCAGCAATCCGCAGATTCGCTTATACAGTGGGATAGCTACCGCCTTTGGCGCTTTGGAGACCCTCTCCATATTTTTATTCTTCTACAACATGCTCGCGACAATACTCGCAAAGCCGGAGCCTTCATAGGAAATTACCGTGATGAGTAATTGGGCGGTAGTGAGCCGTCCTCTGAGGAAAACAGAAGACTGCTTTGTCTCGTCACTTTGGCAATGGCAAAAAAAGCGTGACGTTCATGGGTCTTTGACGGGCGCTTCGAAGCGAAGGATAATTAGAAAATAACGAAATAAATGTAAGGTGACCAGAGGGAGTATAAGGTAATTATAGTGACCGTAACTTCTTGACGTCCTTGATGAGAATCTTTCCTTCCTTTTCAGCAATGATACCGAGTTTTTTGAACTTGGACATGGTCCGGATGGACGTCTCAACCGTAGTGCCTACCATCTCCGCAATATCTTGTTTCGTGAGTTTCATGTCGATGAGTAAGCCATCATTCACCTTCTGTCCCGCCTTGTCAGACAGCTTCAGCAGAAGCGAGGCGATTCGCGATTCAACACGTTCAAGGGCTATATTTTTCAGGGACTCATGGGACTCCTTCATCCGGTCTCCCAGCTGTAATGCCATGCGATACATGAGATGAGGGAACCGATTGAGTATCCTCATGAGATTGGTCCTTGAAATCCTTATGAGCTTCGAGTCTTCCATGGCCATGGCATTGGCCGGATAGGGAAAACCCTTCAGAACCGCAACGCCGCCAAAAAAGTCCAGCGGCTGAATAACCTCCAGAATAATCTCCTTACCGTCCATGGAGAGCTTGGTGATCTTCACTTTTCCCTCGGCAACGATATAGAGCCAGTCGGGGGGGTCTCCCTCGGAGAAGATCACTTCCTTTTTTTTGAATGCTACGTGGGTGAAAGAGGGAACGATTTCCTTGAGGTCCGAGTCGGTGACTGTACTGAAGAGAGAAATTTTCTTGAGGTCAAGCATGACGAAGGTAATCCTTAACCTTCATCCTTTCTTCTTAACCCCTTCCCTTGTAATGGCGACTTTCCCGGTTCTTACAAACTCCTTGATGCCCATCGGCTTCATCAACTCTATAAATGCCTCTATCTTTTTTTCGTCACCGGTAATCTGAATGGTATAGGTTTTCTGGCTTGAGTCTACGATCCTGCCGCGGAATATCTCGCTTAGGTTCAATACTTCTGCCCTGTCCTCCTGCCGCGGAGAGACTTTTACGAGAACCATCTCACGCTCCACATGATCGAGTTCCCTCATGTCAGTAACCTTGATAACGTCAATGAGCTTATTCAACTGTTTTGTAATCTGCTCGATAATCTGGTCATCACCGCTCGTCACGATCGTCATGATCGAAACCTGCGGGTCAATGGTCTCGCCGACAGANNATGTTATAGCCCCTTCCACTGAAGAGGCCTGATATCCTTGAAAGAACGCCAAATTTGTTTTCAACGAGAACGGAGATGGTATGTCGCATAAAGTCTCCTTATTTCACCACCTTGAGCTTCTTTTCCGCTTTCTTTTCAGGCTCCTCAAAGAGCATCTGGTCTATTGCTGCCCCAGCGGGAACCATCGGGTATACCTTTTCCTTCCAGTGTATAATGAAGTCCATGAATACCGGTTTTTTTATCTTGAACGCCTCTTTCAGAACCGGCTCGACTTCGGAAGGCCTTGTCGCGCGTAAGCCGACTGCGCCATAGGCATGTGCGACCTCCACAAAATCCGGAGTAACGTCGAGATGGCTGTAAGAATATCGCTCGTTGTAAAAGAGTTCCTGCCACTGTCTCACCATGCCGAGGTAACGGTTGTTCAAAATAGCCACTTTGACCGGAAGCTTATTGATAATGGCCGTTGCGAGTTCCTGTATGTTCATCTGAATGCTGCCGTCCCCTGCGATATCGATCACGAGTTTGTTCGGGAAGGCAAGTTGTGCGCCGATTGCAGCGGGGAAGCCATACCCCATGGTGCCGAGGCCGCCTGATGAGAGCCATGTCCGCGGTTTGTCGTATTTATAAAACTGTGCTGCCCACATCTGGTTCTGCCCCACCTCGGTTGTGATGATGGCGTCTCCCTTCGCGAGCTCATAAATCTTTTCCACGACATACTGCGGTTTTATCACCTCATCGCTCCATGTGTAGGTAAGAGGTCTCTCGGCCTTCCAAGCCTCCACCTGCTTAATCCAAGCCTTTTTCACTTCAGCCCATGTCTCCTCGACCTCTTCCTTCAATACCTGAATGAGAGTTGTGAGCACGTTCTTCACATCTCCTACAATAGGGGTGTCCACCCTTACGTTTTTCCTGATCGAAGTCGGGTCTATGTCGATGTGGATTATCTTTGCATGAGGAGCGAAGGCATCTATTTTGCCGGTAACCCTGTCGTCGAATCGCATCCCTATGGCAATAAGGAGGTCTGAATCCTGGACAGCCTTGTTGGCATAATAGGTTCCGTGCATGCCGAGCATGCCGAGGGAGAGCCTATGCGTGCCCGGGAAGCCGCCGAGCCCCATGAGCGTCATGGTTACCGGGGTCTCGGTCATCTCCGCAAGCTCTTTCAGTTCCCGCGAGGCGCCGGAACTAATCACTCCGCCGCCCGCTACAATGACCGCTTTCTTGGCCTTGCCGATGATATGGGCTGCCTGCTTGATCATGTACTTATTGCCCTCATAGGTGGGCTTATAACTTTTTATGTCTATGTG
>DMNE01000396.1 GCA_003453735.1 Nitrospiraceae bacterium
CTTTGATATCTCCTTTGCGCCGCTATCCGCAAACCGCGCAACGGCATAGATGAGCGATCTAGCGGCCTCTATCTCCGTAGCCATGTCGGCAAGCATATGCTGAATCGCTTGAAAGCTAATTATGGGGTGGCCAAACTGAACACGTTGTCTCGCAAATTTTACAGCCTCATCGAAGGCCCCCTGGGCTACCCCCAACCCCTGTGCACCAACACCGGTCCTTGAGCTGTCCAAGGTCTTCATCGCCACAATAAACCCCATTCCCTCCTTCCCAAGGATGTTTTCCTTTGGAACCCGGCAGTTGTCAAATATGAGTTCGCTCGTAACAGAGGCACGTATGCCCATCTTTTTCTCCTTCTTGCCAAAGCTAAAACCAGCGGTACCCTTCTCGACAATAAACGCAGACGCTCCCCGTGGACCTTTTGACCTGTCGGTTATGGCTATGATGGTATAGATCTCAGCGATGCTTCCATTGGTAATCCATTGTTTTGTGCCGTTCAAGACATATTCATCTCCTTCACGTTTTGCCGTCGTCTGTATCCCCGCTGCATCGCTTCCTGCATTCGCCTCTGTAAGGCCGAAGGCGACAAGCCTCTTTCCCGCTGCAATAGCAGGGAGGTATCTCTTCTTCTGTTCATCAGAGCCGAACAGGAGGATAGGGAAGGTACCGAGGGCGTTTGCCGCATAGGATGTTGATACACCGAGGCATGCCTTCGACAGTTCTTCAACGGCTAAACAGAGCTCAAGACATCCCTTCCCGATACCCCCGTATTGTTCAGGGATAAAGAGACCAAAGAGATCGGACTGAGCAAGGATCTTCATAATCTCCCAGGGAAACTCTTCCTTTTCATCGAGCTCATGCCTCACCGGCACGACCTTCTCTTCTGCAATCTGCCGTGCAAGATCTCGAATCATCATCTGTTCTTCTGTCAAGAAATAATCCATCCTCAGTCCTCCGTTTACCTAGTCAGTCACTGGGTGCAGAAAAGAATACTTGTCTATCGCCTACAAACCACCACGATTTCTGATTCGATTGAATGCGTATTGTAACAGAAGAGTAAGGAGTTTTGAAAGGCTACCGGCTATGCGCTGATGTCAGTCGGTCCGATGAGCAGGCTGGGGCACGCCATATTTCCATAGAACCTGAGATCATCGCCAGCGGCCTCCACATTTCTAAACAAATCAAGGATATTTCCTGAGATGACTGCCTCCTTTATTGGATGCCTGGTAGCGCCATTTTCAATCCATAACCCTGAAACACCGATCGAAAATTCTCCTGATACAGGATTGGCAGTATGGATCCCCATTGCTTCCGCAACAAAAAGACCTTTGTCCACAGAAGCAAAGAGATTTTCGGAAAATATATGCCCGCCTGATACACAGAGGGCGAGGTTTGACGGGCCCACCGCTGGTAATGAGGAAAAACTCCCCTTGACGGCATTTCCGGTTGATTGCACCCCATCTTTCTTCGCAGTATAAGTATTATACATGTAATTGCGTAAGACCCCGTCCTTTACCAGATCTTGTCTTGAAGTTGGCGTGCCTTCATCATCAAAGGGCCTACTGCCGAGTCTGTTTGCTATACCGCCATCATCGATAATGGTGATCAGTGGGCTTATGACTTCCTGATTCAATCGGTTCGCAAGGAGCGATTTTCCCTTCTGGACAAATTCTGATGAAAGCAGTGTCGAAAAAATCTCGAGAAATTCAACCGCAACGGAATTATCGATTATCACGTGTGCCTTTATTGAGTTCATCTTTCGGGCACCGAGCATCCTGAGAGCCCTTCTCGCTGCTCCTTTGCCGACTGCTTCAAAGGAAATGTCCCCGAGAAACCTGCTGCCGTCAAAATCCCATCCCATCTGGCTTTCATCGCCATCTTCGGCCACCACCGTTATCTGGGCAGTTACAACAGTTGCAGCATACGTCATATCCAGACCCTTGGTATTCAGAATCATGACATTTTTGGTTGAAAATGAAGCAGATGCCTTCCTGACCTTTGTTACCCGTCTGTCGCAATCAAGGGCAGCTTTCTCAATTATGCACGCCTTGCCGATTGCCTCTTCCTCAGTGATCGAAAAGATTGCATCGTCATAGGTTTTGACGGACTTCCCCGGTGAAGGTTCCGGCACATCGAGGTACTCATCCTGCTCGCTCCATCTCGATGCCTCAATGGCGCTCTCGATGACCCTGTTAACCTCGTGCACATCAGTTGAGTAAGAGAATCCGAGCCTGTTATCCCTGATGACGCGAAGCGAATACCCAAAATCAATGGAAGATTCAATGGCGTCTACCGTCTGACCCTTGACCTCAGCGGTAAGCTTTTTTGCCGATTTGAGGTACACCTCGGCACAGTCCGCCCCCTTTTTACGTGCACCCTCAAGAAGCTGGAAGCCAAACTGTTTATCAATCATGACATCCTCCGACCATCAAACTGATGTTGCANNCAGGCTAATGAGCGAAGCCAATACCTGCTGATGTCTCGCTGCACAGGGAGAGCTTTTGTCTGCCTGCACAACCTCTGCCTTTCTGCAGAGGCTTTTCGAATACTCTCTTATCCAGTATCGTGCGCCGATATTGTAGGAGGCGCTGAGATCGCTGTTGTACATCTTCCCGCCTCCTGAGAAGACAGCGATCTGCCTATTGCCGATCCGGCGGATCTTCCCCGAGCCATCGTAAGTGTACTCCGATGTCCCACGGGCAAGCACTCTGCTGAACCTCAGTCCTTGGGCATGCACCTTGTATCTGCAGTACCGCTGTATCCTGCCCTGCAACCAATACTGAAGCTTCCTCCTCAGACGCTTTGCCCCGTAGCAGTCCCTGGGGAGTTTCAGCTTGCCCAGATGCTCAAAGACAATCCCCTGGCAGTTATGCTTCACCGCTAGCTTGACGATCTCCGATGAGCACTGATGGGCTATCTCTTCGGTTAAGTTAACCACTGCTCGCCAGTCCTTAGCACAGAGCTTCTCGCCCTCAGGAATAAGACACGTTTGGGCCGACTTCTTCGCGATCTCCCCCAGAATACCCTCCAGACGGTCTTTTTCTCCGCCATAGCTGATGAATTCCCTATGGGTGACAGTTCCGTCTGAATGCACTACGGAGCAGACCGCGAGTGTCGTCAGCCCAAGATCTACCGATAACACTGGTCGCACAAAATCCTCTTTCTTAACTACCACCTTCCTCTCAAAGGGGAAATGCAGTCGCCATGCCCTGCCCTTCTGAGCCAGCATCGGATTCTGGCGCACCCAACCCTCCTCTTCCTGAAACCTCTTTTTCAGATCGATGGGGCTAAAGGGCACGGTGAACCATATCCAGTCGGAGCCGTTATACAACTTCAACTTTGCCTTACCGTTTTCAACCCACTCAAACATATTGCCCTTATAAAGAGCAGGAAAGGAATTGCAGCGGGGCTGGAATTTGGGCTCTCTGCCTTTGCCATTGCCTTGCCATCTGGCAAGACGGCTCATATGACTTGATATGTGTCCTATCGCCTCCGCTATTGCCTTGCGCCTCAGATAGGAGGGGAACTTGTAAAACCTTTTGTCGAAGTCCGCATAGACGGCGTGCGGAGCGGATAAGCTTCTCAATAAGGTTGATCCTCGCCTTATCGTGAGGAAGGTTCGCAATATTGATCCACTCTGCCAACACAATCCTGTTGACGTACTCAAGGACATCTCGGTACAGGGTCAGAGTGTAGCCGTAATAGCGGGTGTTGTTTCTCAGTCTCTGTCTTGCTGTCTTGGTAACCGTCATATGCTAATGCTATTATAATTCGTTATTGACTAAAGAACAACTTGGACTCGTCGTATCCACTGGAACAGTGTGTCTATAACCCGAACTATAATTTAGTATGATTACAAAATACCGCCAGAAGATTATTACTGAAGGGAAACGCTATAGAATATTGCCGGCCTTGAGAGCACCCCGGACGCCTAACTCCACCCTGGCATCCTGCCTAGGATGGAGAATGCGGCGCCTCTGATTTCAATTAATGCCATCACCAACAAAATCCTTGCTGTTCTCATTTTTTCTCTCCTTTTTTTCTTTAGCCTTCTATTATCTTTATACCATAAAATTTCTACATATAAAATAAAGTCCTTCGGGAGCTTTATTGATACCGGTTGCTACCGAGATATAAGAGGTTAATTTTAGCCCTAATGAGCTACCTCAGACTGTCTTTCTAATATTCCCAGTCTAAGGTAGAATATCAATATGCCAGCCTCAAGTAGGAAAAAACCCAGAACAAAACCAAAATTATGCTTATTTCTTGTTCGGCTTTTAGTAATTACCATAAGGTCAACTCCTCAAAGGCAGCATTTACTCTTTAGAGGACATTAGAGCTATGACGTTTTTCTAAAAGAGTCAAAGAAGTGACACAACCTCCCATCCAATATCGTAAAGCAACTCCCGCCGACTTTGAGGGCATTCTCCTGCTCCAGAATCGGAATCTCCTCACCACCCTTACTGGGCAAGACCCATCCCAGGGATTCATATCAATCGAATTCACAAGAGAACAACTCCACAGGATAAACAATGAACTTGGTATTTTCGTTGCCCTTCAGGACAAGGCAGTCATTGGATACCTCATGGCGGAATCACTGGAATTTGCTGTTGGGTCACCCCTGATAGCCCATATGCTCAAACGGCTGAAGGATTTTGTTTTTGAGGGCATTGCCTTGTCATCGTCCTGCCTGTTTGTTTATGGACCTGTCTGCATTGACAAACAACATAGAGGACGAGGCATTCTTGAGGGACTGTTTGGGATCATGAAAGAGACCCTCAAGGATGATTATGATGTTGG
>DMNE01000497.1 GCA_003453735.1 Nitrospiraceae bacterium
ATACTGATGCTCCAGCTCTTCTTGATCGCGGTAGGGACGCCTGTTGACAGGCGCCCCCCGCACGGATCCGGACTCGAAGAATTGTTTCATCCGGCTCTTACCTTAGGTCAGTAACGCAAAGCCTCCGGTCCGGGTATGGATGCTGTACAGTTGCAGTAGGTAACCATGTCCTAACAAGTCGTTGGATTCGTTCCCACGTCAGACTTCTAGACTTTTGACTACGTCGCCTTAATGCGAAAAGCCATGCCCTGCTGACACCTGTCCGGAATGAATCTATCGCGTTGATATTGCCGGGCACCCCAAAGTAGTTGAGATGACCTTGCACAACCGATCGGAGCCATTTACCTTGTACCGGTACTGGCTCATGCCTCATGCGCACGATCTCTTTCCTCACCTCTTTCAATTTTGCCCGACAACGTTTGGCGATTGTCTTGCGGCGAATGGTGAAGCATTTGTTCTTTCGGGTACGGCTACATATGTGTGTGAACCCAAGAAAGTCAAACGTTTCAGGCTTCCCTTCCCCTCTTGCCGCACGGTTTGTTTCTGCAAATCGTCCGAATTCGATGAGTCGGGTTTTCTCGTTATGGATCTCCAGTCCATACGAGGTGAACAGCTCCTTCAATTCCTTCAAGAGTCGCTCTGCCTCGTACCGATGCTGAAATCCCATAACGAAATCGTCCGCATAGCGGACGATGATGACTTCGCCACGTGCTTGCTTCTTCCGCCATTCCTTTACCCACTCGTCAAGAACATAGTGCAGGTAGATGTTACTCAACAGGGGCGAAATCACTGACCCCTGTGGAGTGCCTACTTCTGTCTTTGACCACTCTCCATCCTCTGATACCCCTGCTCTGAGCCATTTCCGGATCAGACGAAGCATCCGAGGATCTGCAATGCGACGTTCCACAAGCTCCATCAACTGCTTATGATTGATCGTGTCGAAGAAGCTGCGGATATCCGCATCCAGCACCCAATTGACCTTCCTTTGTGTGATTCCAACCCAGATTGCATCCAACGCCTTATGCGGGCTGCGCTCCGGCCGGAATCCGTAGCTGAAACCAAGGAAATCCTGTTCGTAGATCTGGTTCAAAACCCACACCACCGCTTGCTGGACTATCTTGTCCTCAAACGCGGCTATGCCGATCGGCCGTTGCCGACCATCCGGTTTTGGTATCCAGCCTCTCCTTGAAGGCTTCGCTCGATACCTGCCACTTTGCACTCTGCCATGGAGATCCGTTATCCGGTTCTCCAAGTCTTCCCCATACTCATGCCATGTCACTTCATCTACTCCAGCAGCCGCATCACGCTTTAACGCATGATAGCTGACCCGAAGCAGATCTACCGTGATATGGTGCATAAGGTTGGTGAAGTGAAGGTTCTTATCCCTTGCTGCTGCCTCACGTATTCTGTCAAGTCCGTTCAATGCTTCCCCCATCTCTGCGTATAGGTCGCAGACAACTCTCCAGAATTTCCCCTTGGTCACCAGCCTTCCCTCCAGAGCCTCCGCCATGACGTGGGGTCACCTCATGTTGTTCGGCTCCTTCTCAGGTACTATACCGATGTCAGACTTCTCAGCAACGTGCGCGTCAGGATTGCGACCACAGGCCTTCCCTGACCGACCCACCGTAACATCTTCCGACGAGTGCTGCTGAGATCTCCCGGTTCTCGAACATAAAGTATCCACACATGCACNNGGCTACGACTGACTGTATAACGCCGCTTCCCGTAGTGCCTTCCCAGCTGTTCAACGCCGTCGGCGTCCCAGAAAATTGATTTCGGAGCTCAATACCTGGCCTATGTTTCCCCCTGTCAACGCTTCACGTGCGATCTTGCGATCACCCGCGCATGACTCGGGGCCGTGATGGATCAGTTCCTCCTTTCACGTAGGGCACCTTCCTCCCCTACCTTATGCCGGTTTATCCCGGCGCTTTCTGAACATCCACTCCCAGATAAATCTCTTGACCCTCAAAATTAAGTTTGCTACTCTTCGTCATGGCACGTCCTCCTTTTCGGTTTGTTGAATTAACTCTACCTACAACATACCCGATCGGGGATTTGTTTTCTACCTTTTAATCATAAGGTCTGGCGGTATATGATTTCTGGAGATGCCGGGTTTCAGTTGAATTACTTCTTGTAACCATGCGTGCAATGTTATGGGGTGACAGTGTTGAGTACAAATGATAATTAGCGACGGACCTTCTTTTCCCGGAAGGTATTTTTTGCGACTTTCCAAAACTAAGTATTAAGATTGTGTACTCCATTCCTTCCAGAAACAAAATGTTCCGTGGTCTGATCTCAAAATATTTCTTTCAGCCACAAAGTCGCAAAATTGTGACAGGATAAATAGTCACTCTTTCCGGTAGAAAGAAACACTTCGAGAATGTTTAGTTCACCTCCAACTTCTTAAAACCGGATTGCCCCAGCCCTGTATTTCCATTTCAAAGATGCGACCGTTTATATTCGCGGCATTTAACAGTCGAAATCTCCAGATACGGGTATCTGAGAATCTCATTCCACAACATGTTGAGGTCAAGGGCAATCAAGACTGTGGGTTTTTGTTCAAATGCCCCGCTGGTTCAATTATCAGGAAAAAAAGCATCCAGTTTCACGCGCCTTTTTATGTCAAGGCTTAAAAGAACTATCTTTCGTTCCTGAATGAAAATCTTTCGTCAAGTGGCAAGCCGATCACCCCTCAGCTTAACGTGCGTCGAAAAGACCACTGAATTAAAGGTTTTTTTATGACATTCCGATAAGAACATCGTGAAGCAACAGTTGTTGCGACACTCTCTTTAATTTTAATGGACGTGAGGGCGTCAGAGTGTTCACGATCTTATACTTGGCACGCAAGCAGGAAGAGGGGTAGCGCGATGCAGATACAAGCTTACGAATCCCGCGAAATAGTTTGCATTGCAAGGCTCATTGGCGTGGTCATTGGATGTTTCGGGCACAAAAAAAAGAGCGCCTCGGTGTTTGGAAAGCACTCGTTTGATTGCTCTCAGATGAGGAGTATTTTTCACGCAAAGCAAAACCAGCAAAGACGCAAGAAACGATTATTGGACTGAATGAGGCGTTTCTCTTTAATGAGCGACAAAAGCGAATCAAATTCTTGCTGCTTCTCTTTGACCTTCGATGATTCAGTGGGTCAGCTTGAAATTGCTCAGCAGGCTCTCATGAAGTGGAATGGTGCACGGCCAATGGCAGAAGGCCAAGGCATTAATTTGCGCTTGCATTTGCCGAGCGCAACCCCAAGACTTTACGTAATGGGTATAAACCAACAAAAGAACAGGATGGGAAGGAATGGTACAGGACAGCACCGAGCGCAAAGAGTTCCCATTTGAGGAGCAACTGCTCAATATCGCGAAGGGGGTTTCCGCTGCCACCGGAGAGATGTTCTTCCGCTCCCTCGTTGAGCATCTCGCAAAGGCTCTTGGCGTAGATTGTGCTTTCATCGGGCAATTGATAAACGGACACGTGAAGCGTATTAGGACCATCGCAGTATGCGTTGACAAGCGATTCGTTGACAATTTTGAGTTTGAGCTGGCTGGCACGCCATGTGGCAATCTGCTTAGGGATAATTTCTGTATGTACCCCGAGGAGGTCCAGAACCTTTTTCCCTCGGACATCATCTTGAAAGAACTGGGCATTGAAGCCTATGCCGGAATATGCCTCCTCAGTTCAGGAGGGCAAGCCCTTGGAACCATGGCAGTAATGCACAGGCGACCGTTAACGAACCCGGTTCAGATTGAATCGATGCTCAAGATTTTCGCGGCGCGCGCCTCGGCGGAATTGGAGCGGAGCAATGCTGAAAGAGAGTTCAACGAAAAATCATCGCAACTCAGTGAGAACCTTGAAGCCCAATCGGTGGTTAATGCGCTTTTGCAGATTGGGCTCGAAAACAGAACCCTCTATGAAATCTTGGAGCTGTCGCTCGTCCTTATTCTATCGATTTCCTGGTTGTCCTCTAAAGCGAGTGGCGCCATATTCCTTCTGGGGGATAGTCCAGGCACTCTGAGCTTAGAGGCCCAGAGAGGGTTCAATGAGCATATGCAGAAGGAATGTGCTGTCGTCCCGTTTGGCAGGTGCCTCTGCGGCCGGACGGCGCTGAATCAGCGAATTGAGTATGCCGCTTCGCTGGACGAGCATCACGAAATACGGTATGAAGGTATAGGCCCGCACGGTCATTATTGCGTGCCCATTCTCTCTGCCGGAACTACCCTGGGCGTCATAGCCCTGCAGCTTCTGGAAGGGCATAAATGGAATCAAATGGAAGAGAATTTCCTGTATGCCGTTGCCGGTGCCCTTTCCGGAATTATTCAGCGAAAGCGCATGATGGACGAGAGAGAAAAGCTCATCAGCGAGCTCCATGAACTGGTCTTCAAGATTAGTCGTTCACAAAAAGAATGGATGGAGACTTTCGACAGCATTACTGATGCGATATTCCTCAGCAATTTGGATTTCGTCATCATCAGAGTCAACAGGGCTACAGAGAAACTGCTCGGCATTCCGATTAAACAAATCCTGGGTAGAAAGTGCCATGAGCTGTTCCATGGAACCACCCTTCCTCCTAAGTGGTGTTTAGGACATCGCTCTATAAGGGAAGGAACAGTTGCCACAGTTGAAATGCATGAGCCGTGCGTCAACAAGTTTCTCGATATGAGGGTTATTCCCAGGTTCGACAGCAGCGGACAGTCTGTCGGATTGATTCACGTAATAAGAAACATAACCGAGCAGAAAAAGCTCGAAGAAAAGCTTCGTCATGCACAAAACATGGAGGCTATCGGCCGACTCGCCGCCGGCGTCGCGCACGAGGTCCGGAATCCTCTCCATTCCCTCATGTCGGTTACAGAAGCGCTTCACCAGGAACTCAAAGAAAACCCCGCATATGCTGTCTATCTTTCCCATATAAATAAACAGGTGGGGCGCCTTTCCTTGCTGATGAAGGATTTGCTAGATCTGGGGAAGCCCGTCGAACCTTCAAATGTGCGCCGGGAACTCCTGCCAGAGATCTGTTGTGCCGCTGTTGATCTGTGGAAACACTCACCTTCAATGCAGGGGCATAAGGTGGAAGTCCTGCAGCCTCCGGAACACCGCAACATCATGGTAATGGCCGACAGTCAGAGGTTGCAGCAGGTCTTTCTCAACCTTCTGGACAACGCCGCACAACACAGTCCCGAAGGCAGCGAAATCCGAGTTATTATCCATGAGCCCGCAGAGAAAATGGTAGAGGTTCATATAGTTGACCAAGGCTCAGGGATACCGGAAGAGCTTTTGTCCCGTGTATTCGAGCCGTTTTTTTCGACGCGAAGGGGAGGCTCCGGTCTGGGACTCTCCATTATAAGGAATATTATCGAGAGCCATGGAGGGAGTTTAGTGATAAGGAACAATGCTCCTCTGCCGGGGTGCACTGCAGGAGTAAGTTTGCCTCTTGCTGAAGAGGAGAGTCAATGAGATCGAACATTCTTCTGGTCGACGACGATCCGGCAACCCTGTTCGGCCTTTCTCGCTACCTGACAAAGGCTGGCTATAATGTCAGGGAGGCATCGTGCCTTGCGGAAGCCAGGGAGGGCATAGTAACAGAGCGTTTCGATGCGATAATACTCGACATGATGTTACCGGACGGCAACGGTATCTCCTGGATAGAAGACCTCAGAGAGCACTATCCTGAAATAGCCATTATCGTAATCACCGGAGCGGGCGATATCCCTCTCGCTGTGGGTGCCATGCGACGCGGCGCGGATAATTTTCTTACGAAGCCCTTGAGCATGTCTGAACTGGATGTTTTCTTGAGGAAAAGCCTGGAACTTAGTGCCCTGAGAAGAAAGAATCTGGCCCATCAGCGTACATCCGAAGAATTTCAGCCCTATTTCGGTGAATCTCCTACCATGAAAAAAATGATAGAGCTTGCTGCAGTGGCTGTCGATAACGACTCCACAGCTTTGCTGACGGGTGAAACGGGCACAGGAAAAGGTATCCTGGCAAGATGGATCTATGAGCGCGGACCCAAGAAATCCGGCCCCTTTGTAGAAGTGAATTGTTCGGGCTTACGAAGCGACCTCCTCGCAAGCGAGCTTTTCGGCCACGTAAGAGGCGCCTTCACTTCAGCCGTGCAGGATAGGAAGGGACTTATCGAGATCGCAGATGGGGGAACGCTTTTTCTGGACGAGATAGGAGATATGGATTTTACCGTGCAGTCTCAGTTCCTAAAAGTTCTGGAAGAAAGACATTATCGGAGACTGGGCGAGGTAATCGTCCGGAAAAGCAATTTCAGGCTCATTGCCGCAACAAACAAGGACCTCGCGGAAGAAACGCGGAAAGACAGATTTCGTAAGGACCTTTTTTTTCGAATTAACGTTTTCCCGATTCACATTCCGCCGTTGCGCGAAAGGCCGGAAGATATGTCAGGGCTCGTCCGTCATTTCCTCCACATCTTTCATGCATCGCATACCGAAATTTCGTCTGAGGTAATGTCGTTGATAAGGGCCTATCCATGGCCGGGAAATGTCCGTGAACTGAAAAATGTTCTGGAAAGGGCTCTTTTGCTTGCAAGGGGACGCCAGCTCAGTCCGGAGCACTTTCCTGGCGTGGATATATCTGCCGGCCCTGCAGACGCTGTTGGAGGAGAGATGAAGGACATTGAGCAGATCGAAGAGGACTACCTCAGAACGGTGATTGAACGCTCAGGAGGCGACATACCAGCCGCAGCCAGGAAAATGGGTATCTCACGGGCGACCTTGTATCGCAGACTGAAGAAATTCACGCAATGACTTGTGACTTTTCTGAATCCAGAGTCGGAGGAGAGGATGCTTTGTTCTGACTGCTGAGATTGAGCTTTGAAGAATCGCCATTCTCATAAATCTCACTCTTGAGACAGAAGTCGCAAGCGCGAGATTCCCAAGTCTTCTTCTGCACGCAAAACCCCTTGAAAAAAAGCAGATCTTGCATTTTTCCACTCATGGCATAGCTCTTGCTTTTCCTAGTCACGATAACGACCCGGTAGGAGGGTGTGATGGAAACGAAGGTATTAGTAGTGGATGATTCGATAGTGGTCAGGCAAGTCGTCTCGTTTATGTTGACAACCGCTGGATATGTAGTCGTTCAAGCGGTAGATGGCAATGATGCCTTAACGAAACTGAACACCGATAACATCTCAATGGTGATCACCGATCTGAACATGCCTGGGATGGACGGTATTGAACTCATTAAACAGATAAGGAGAGCATCTACCTACAGGTTTATGCCTGTTGTTATGCTCACAACTCAATCTCAGGAATGCAAACGACAGGAGGGGAAAGCGGCGGGCGCCACCTGCTGGATATGCAAACCGTTCACCTCCGCGCAGTTGGTAGGCATAGTAAAGAAGGTTTTTACATTGAGACCTTAAGAGAGAAGGAGCTATACATGAATCAGAAGAGAATTCTTGTAATTGACGATGAAACGACATTTCTGCTGTCAATGAAGAGATTGCTTAACGGTCCGGAATTTTTCGTTGCCACTGCGGAAAACCTCGAAGAAGCAATGACCCTGCTCAGTGAGCACGACTTTCATATTGTCATCACGGACATCAGGCTTACCAATGTGATGAAGAAAGAAGGACTGGAGATCCTTCAGCATATAAAAAGAAACAAACCCTGCACAACCGTGGTAATTCTCACTGGCTATGGAAATCAGGAGATCATGGAAAAGGCCTACTCACTAGGAGCCAACCTCTATATGGAAAAACCTGTTCCCGTAAATGTCCTGCTGAGGATAATAGAAAATCAGGGCTGTAATTGATGGAACCGCGGACAAACCATATGATCGGGGAGATTGAAATGTGTCCGGAGGCCCTAGGCGCTGCGGCACGCAATGACGATGTCTCCTCAATGCTGAGAGGGCACGCTCATCGCATCCGGGCGGGGAACAGGACAAACCGGGCCACGGACGCAGGGGAAAAAGCGATTGTGGTCGGGCAGCCAGAATTCGGAGATAACGTCGATTTCTTTTTTTGAGGAGGTCGCCTCGATGAGCCTTTTTACCGTAAGTCAATCTGCCGACCAAGGAGTGTTGGTCGTGGGGGGATCCCTCGCCATTGAAAACGCGGCGGAAATCAGAAAAATGTTGCTCGACGCCCTTGAGAAATCGGATCGTGTGGTGGTCCGCATTGCGGAAGACTCGGAAATCGATCTTTCCTTCATTCAGGTCCTTTGCGCAGCGCATCATACTGCGGTGAAGACAAACAAAACCTTTGAAATGGATCGTGCTCCGAACGCATTTTCTCGCGCCGTTCAAGATGCGGGATATCGCCTATTTCAAGGCCCCGTCAATAACAGGGAGGGAACCTGTCCGCGGGTTACCGGAGGCGACAATGAGTAAGACGATCATGGCCGTAGATGACTCTGCAAGCGTAAGGATGATGGTGAACTTCACGCTGAGCAGATTAGGATTTGAAATAGTGGAAGCGGTGAATGGGAAGGACGCCCTTAAGAAGCTCGACAAGAAACCAGTTCACATGCTGATTGCTGACGTGAACATGCCCGAACTCGATGGCATTAGTCTGGTAAGAAAGGTCAGGGAGCATCCCTCGTATCGGTTTATACCAATCATAATACTTACTACCGAGTCCCAGAAAGCGAAAAAGCAGGAGGGCAAGGCAGCAGGCGCAACGGGCTGGATTGTGAAGCCGTTCAAGCCTGATCAGTTGATCGCAGTGGTAAAAAAGGTGCTTGCATGAGCGAGGAACCCGAGATAATGAGAGATGAATCTGAGATACTGAGACAAACGTTCAAAGAAGAGGCATCCGACCTTCTTTCAGAGCTCGAGACGCTGCTCCTAAGGCTCGAAAATGACCCTGAGGACATGGACGCTGTTTCGGGCATCTTCCGGGCGTTTCATACAATCAAGGGTTCGGGGGCAATGGCGGGTTTCGATGATCTGTCACACTTTACTCACCAAGTCGAAACGGTTTATGATCTTGTACGCAACAGAAAGATTGCCCCGGATAGGACTCTCATCGACCTCACACTCTCGGCCTGTGATCTCATGCAGGAGATGGTCGCATCGCCTAAATCCGTCGATAGGCAGAAAAAGGCCCGAATAGACGAGTTGCTTTCTTCATTCAGGGGACTGACGCCCGGCGCGGTCTCTTCTGAACGATTGACGGCACTGTCGAAAGATGGGGAAAGGGGCGTGCTTTTCCCCAGCACAGAGGGAAGACAGCTAACCTTCAGGATACGCTTCCGCCCCAACCCCCGCATTTTCCTTACCGGGACAAATCCCCTCCACCTTCTGAACGAGCTTCGCGGACTTGGGGAATGTTGGGTGATCGCCCACACGGATGAAATCCCTGATCTGAACAGCCTGGATCCCGAGGCCTGCTTCACCTACTGGGATGTGATCCTGACTACAAGAAAGGACATCAATGCCGTCAAAGACGTGTTCATCTTTGTGGAGGATGAAAGCGAGCTTAAGATCGATGTGATTGACGATGGCTCGATATCGCTGGAAGAGAAGGACTACCGGAAACTGGGCGAGATACTTGTCGAAAAGAAGGACCTCGGTGCCGAGGACCTGAGGAGAGTACTGGGCCATCGGAGGCCCCTAGGGGAAGTACTGGTGGAGGAAGGGCTGGTACCTCACACAAGCGTGCAGGCAGCCCTCGTGGAGCAGGAGCATGTGAGGCAGTTGCGGGAGCGGCGCCTGAGCGAAGAGGTGATCTCGAACCTCAGGGTTTCCTCTGAGAAGCTTGACAGGTTGATAAATCTGATAGGCGAGCTGGTCACCGCGCAGGCACGCCTCAGCCAAGCCGCTGCCGAGAGAAATGATCCGGGACTGGTCTTGATCGCAGAGGAGGTGCAGCGTCTCACCGCGGACCTCCGCGACAATACGATGAATATACGGCTGATGCCCATCGGGACCACCTTCAGTAAATTCAAGCGGCTTGTCCGTGACCTGTCCGCGAAACTGGGCAAAGAGGTGGAACTGATCACTGAAGGGGGAGAGACGGAGTTGGATAAGACTGTGATCGAAAAGCTGCAAGACCCCTTGCTCCATCTCATAAGGAACAGCTTAGACCACGGCATTGAGTTCCCGGAGGTCCGGGAGGCTTCGGGCAAGCCTCGCAGGGGAACCATCCGTCTCGCAGCGGCGCATTCAGGGGATAAAGTCCTGATAAAGATAGAAGATGACGGAGCTGGACTTGACGGCGAATCAATCCGTATGAAAGCATTGGAAAAAAATGTTATTTCGGCAACCGATGAACGCCCTGGCAAAGACCTTTACTCCCTTATCTTCTTATCCGGATTCTCCACTTCGAGCACTATCACGAACGTGTCAGGTCGCGGAGTGGGCCTCGATGTCGTCAAGAGAGCTGTCGAATCACTAAGGGGTTCCATAGAAATCAGCAGCACAAAAGGTTCGGGCACGACTATGACCTTTTCCCTGCCGCTTACGCTTGCCATTATCGAGGGACTTCTTGTGAAGGTTGCGGATGATTTTTTTATACTTCCGCTCTCATCGGTGGAGGAATGCATAGAGCTGACGCACAAGGATGCAAGAAAGAACCACGGCAGACGTATAGCGAATGTCAGGGGACAGATAGTTCCGTATATCGGCTTGCGCGACCAATTCATGATAGGGGGGGAGAAGCCGGATATTGAGCAGATTGTGATTGTCAGCCACGACAATCACAGAATCGGTTTTGTCGTAGACAAGGTCATGGGCGATCATCAGACAGTGATAAAAAATCTTGGGAAAGTGTTCAAGGACACCGAAGAAATATCGGGCGCTACGATTCTTGGTGACGGCACGCTCGCGTTGATCATCAATATTCCGAAATTAGTAAACATTGCAGAAGAAGAGGCGGTGAGCGGCCACTCGGCGCAGCGAAGTTGCGGGGGAAATGGTCCCCTGTGGTTTGAGTAAGGCTATTATTTGGGCAAGGAGGAGATATGATAAGAAATATGAAAATAGGCAAGCGGTTGGCACTGGGATTCATGACGGTTCTTGTGCTCATGGCCATTATGATTGTAGTGTCTTTAAAGAATATGGCGAGCATACAGGAACACCTTGACCGGATAGTGAAGGTAAATAACGTCAGAGCCGAATTTGCCAACACCATGGCGGCAAATGTGAGAGAAATATCCATTAACTTGCGTAATGCTATTTTGGAGAAGAACGCCGCGAAAAAGCAGGAAATGAAGAGCAGGATCGAGGAAGAGCTAAAGAAATACGAAGAAGAGTTCAAGAAAGTGGAAGAACTGACGAACAAAACCGATACTGAAGGCCTGAGCTTACTTGTCCGAGTAAAGGAAACCCAGGATGTCTCCAGAAAGCTGGACGATAAGGTAATCGAGCTTGAGATGGACGGCAAAGACAGAGAGGCAGTCAATCTGCTGAACAGAGAGGCGAGGCCGACGATGCGCAGGTGGCTCGATAACCTCGACGAGATAGTGAGACACCAGCATGAACGGAGTGAGATGCGTTACGATGAGTCTGTGAAGGCATACAACAGCGCGAAAATAGCTGTTTTCACTTTGTGCGGAATTGCGATAGCTCTGACCGTGATAATCGCAATCTTCCTCACTCGGAGCATAGTCAAGCCTTTAAGCGAATCTGTTGTAATATCGAACAAACTGTCCGAAGGAAACCTGACAATGAGTATTGAGGTGAAAAGCAAGGATGAGACGGGACAGCTGCTTGGCGCCATGAAAAGCATGGTCGAAAAACTGAAGGAGATTGTGGCAGATGTAAAAACTGCCTCGGAAAACGTGGCCTCAGGAAGTCAGCAGTTAAGTTCAAGCTCGCAGGAGATGTCACAGGGCGCATCAGAGCAAGCGAGTTCTGCGGAAGAAGCGTCGTCCTCAATGGAAGAAATAGTCTCCAACATCCGCCAAAATGCGGATAATGCCCAGCAGACCGAGAAGATTGCGAGCAAATCCGCGAGCGATGCCGGCGAAAGCGGCAAAGCCGTAGCGGGGACCGTCACGGCCATGAAGGAGATCGCAGGCAAAATATCGATCATTGAGGAAATAGCGAGGCAGACGAACCTCCTGGCACTTAACGCGGCTATTGAGGCAGCGCGTGCGGGAGAACACGGCAAAGGTTTTGCCGTGGTGGCATCAGAGGTACGCAAGCTTGCTGAAAGAAGCCAGACTGCTGCAGCCGAGATCAGCAAGCTCTCGGCTTCGAGTGTCCAGATAGCAGAGATGGCCGGTCTCATGCTCGGGAAACTCGTGCCTGATATCCAGAAGACCGCTGAACTGGTGCAGGAGATCACGGCGGCAAGTTCAGAGCAGAACACCGGCGCAGAGCAGATCAACAGGGCGATCCAGCAGCTTGATCAAGTGGTGCAACAGAACGCAGGAGCCGCAGAGGAGATGTCCTCCACCGCAGAGGAACTGGCATCTCAGGCAGAGCATCTCCAGAGCATTGTCGAGTTCTTCAAGGTCAGCGACAACGGAGGCCCAAGGAAAACCACGGCAGCCCCGGCCGTCCCAAAGGTCTTCCATAAGACAGATGTCGCGCATCTGGCCTTTGGAGGAGGTAAAACGCAGAGGACTTTAACGCCCAACCCGGAGACTCCTGTCAGGCGCACCGGCGTTGCATTTGAAATGGGTAATGGGGGCAAGGATGCCGAAGACGATGAATTCGAGAAATTTTGAAGGGGGATTATATGAGTGTGACTGAAATAGCAGAAACAATGCAATATCTGACGTTCAAGCTTGAGGATGAGGTCTTTGCGACGGATATATCGAAAGTCCGGACAGCACCATTTGAGCCAAAATCATTCCCTAGGGAACATTGTTTCCGACAAGCGAAAGGAGGATCAAAATGTTTAGATTTCTGAAAAAGGATGTCGTTGGACAAAATGCAATATTGAAAGAAACGATAAACGAACTGGAACGGCAGCATTCTTCTATTGCTGCTGCGATGGTCGTGGTTGACAAGGATCTGGTGGTCACTTGGGCCAATGATGCGGCTCTGAACTTCATGGGATACAGCCGTGAAGAGGTTGTAGGCAAGATGACCTGTGCACAATTTCAGAAGACGCTTCTCTGCGGCACAGCCAATTGCACGCTCAAGAACTGCATGCGCACTGGTGAGGTAATTCACGGCGAGACCATCGCAGAGACAAGGACCGGAAAGAAGGTCCCCATCAAGGCCGCGTGCTCCCCACTCATGGACAACGCAGGGAAAACGTGTGGAGGCATGGAGGTCATCATCGACATATCCGAGGTCAAGCGGTTACAGAACGAAGCAAACGAGCAGAAGGAATATCTCGAAAAACAGGTAAAGATGCTGGTCGAAAACCTCGAAAGCTTAAGAGATGGCGATCTCAGCCTGAATTTGAAGGCTGAACGCGACGACGAGATCGGGCAGGTGGTAAATGCCATTAATAAAACGGTCACGAACCTAAAAGATATCGTAGTGGACGTCAAGACCGCTGCCGACAACGTCGCCTCCGGAAGCCAGCAACTCAGTGCGGGATCCGAAGAGATGTCTCAGGGCGCCTCGGAACAGGCAAGTTCTGTCGAAGAGGTCTCTTCCTCAATGGAGGAGATGGTCTCCAACATCCGCCAAAATGCGGAAAACGCTCAGCAGACCGAAAAGATCGCCCTCAAAGCAGCCCATGACGCGCAGGAAAGCGGCAAGGCGGTGACCGGGACAGTGACCGCGATGAAGGACATCGCAGCTAGGATATCGATCATAGAGGAGATTGCGAGGCAGACTAATCTCCTCGCCCTGAATGCCGCGATCGAGGCCGCCCGCGCAGGCGAACATGGTAGGGGCTTTGCGGTCGTCGCCGCCGAAGTGAGAAAGCTAGCCGAGAGGAGTCAAGCAGCTGCGGCAGAGATCAGCAAACTTTCCGCTTCAAGTGTGCAGGTAGCGGAGATGGCGGGCCAGATGCTTGACAAACTGGTGCCTGATATTCGGAAGACGGCGGAACTCGTCCAAGAAATCAATGCGGCGAGTTCTGAACAAAACAGCGGCGCCGAACAGATCAACAAGGCGGTTCAGCAGCTCGACCAGGTGGTTCAGCAGAACGCAGGAGCTGCAGAGGAAATGTCTTCCACCGCAGAGGAACTGGCCTCCCAGGCAGAGCATCTGCAGGGTACCATGGCATTCTTCAATGTCAATACTAACGATGGATCAAAGAAAAGCATGGCCGTCCGGACCATCCCAAAGGTCTTTCCTAGGACGGATGGCGGGCATGTGGCGTCCGGAGGAGGTAAAACGCAGAGGACTTTAACTCCCAAACCGGGAATCCCTGTCAGGCGCACTGGTGTCGCGTTAGAAATGGGTAATGGAGGCAAGGACGCCGAAGACGAGGAATTCGAGAAATTCTAAAGGGGGATTATATGAGCGTGACTGGAATCGAAGAAACAACGCAATATCTGACGTTCAAGCTTGATGACGAGGTCTTCGCGACGGACATATCGAAGGTCCGGGAGGTCTTGGACTTCACGACCATCACGAAGGTGCCTCGAACTCCTGAGTTCATGCGAGGGGTGATCAACCTGCGTGGCAGTGTGGTGCCAGTGGTTGACCTGCGGCTTAAGTTCGGGATGTCGAAGACCGAAAAGACCGTGAATACCTGCATTATCATCGTAGAGGTGACCGTAGACGGAGAGAAGATCATTCTCGGTACGCTGGCGGACTCGGTGCAGGAGGTGCTCGACATTGAGGCCGACCACATCGAGCCCGCGCCGAAGATCGGGACGCGGCTGAAGACCGAATTCATCAAGGGCATGGGCAAAAGAGACGTGCACTTCATCATCATCCTTGACATTGACAAAATCTTCTCCACCGATGAGCTCACCCTTGGTCAGGATGTTGGTGAAGGCTCAGTGGGGGAAGAGGCGATCAGGAGATCCTAACTCCCCCTAATGATATTCACCGGCAGGATTTGTGCCTTGCAAAAGCCGTTCAGCGGATAGAACAGTTATGAGCATATCGGGGGAAACACTGATGGACAACAATGAAAGCCATAGGACCGCGGTCATATCGGCATCGCTTTCGGACAGGGATTTCCTTCGCCTGAGCAGACTTATCTACTCGGAATGCGCCATCAAAATGCCCTTTCAGAAAAAGATCATGCTGGAGGCGAGACTGAGGAAAAGGCTGAGGGAGCTGGGGATGTACTCGTTTCGTGAATACTGCGATTACCTGTTCAGCGAAGAAGGCATGGGGTATGAACTGACACCGATGATCGATGTGGTGACTACGAACAAGACCGATTTTTTCAGGGAGCCGAGACATTTCGATTTCCTTGCAAGAACCGCCCTCCCCGAACTTATGAAGGTTCATGGTGCAGGTACCAACAGGCAGATCTCAGTGTGGTCCGCAGGGTGTTCTACGGGTGAGGAACCATATACCATCGCCATGGTATTAAATGAGTTCAGGATAAAACACCCAGCCTTCCATTTCTTCATCCTTGCAACTGACATTTCGACAAAGGTGCTGGACAGAGCGATACGGGGCATTTATAAGGAGGAAAGGGCAGAGACCATACAGAGGGCGTTGAAGGAGAAGTACTTTATCAGAAGCAGAGACAGGGAGAGAGGACTGGTCAGGATCGTGCCTGAGCTGAGGTCCCAGGTCCGGTTCCGCAGACTGAACTTCATGGATGAAGATTTCGGGATTAGGGAGCCCATGGACATCATCTTCTGCCGGAACGTCATCATCTATTTCGACAGGCCGACACAGGAGAAACTGATCAACCGGCTGTGCAGACATTTGATACCGGGGGGATATCTCTTCATGGGACATTCCGAGACTCTGAGCGGGCTGAACGTGCCCCTTGTGTCCGCAGGTCCCATGGTCTACCGGAAACCGTTATGAATCCGCTCAAGGACTCTTATCTGGCCTCCGTCTATCTCTATCCCGGGGAAGTCAGCATCTGTGAGGAGCCGACACGGGTAATAACGGTTCTCGGCTCCTGCGTTTCCGTAACGATGTTCAATCCCGGATCGAAGATCGGTGCCATCTGTCACGGAACATTGCCCCGGTGCAGGGCTAGGAACGAATGCCATAGCACCTGTATCGAAGCATTCAAATTCATAGATTGCGCTTTGCACTATATGCTGGGAAGGTTTAGGCAATACGGCATCGCAAACAATGAAATAGAAATAAAAATATTCGGCGGCGCTGACACCTTGAGGTCAAAGAGCAGCAATAGTATAGGAAGCCAGAATATCCAGACCACTCTTGATATCATGGACGAGAACAATCTCAGGGTCATTGCGGCTGACGTGGGGGATTCCTTCGGCCGCAAGCTGGTTTTTTTCTCTCATACGGGAGAAGTCTACCTGAAGCGCCTGAAGAACGACAACTGCGGGAAGAGGCGGTGAAAAAAAAGATCAAGGTTCTTGTAGTTGATGATTCGGCGGTGGTCCGTCAGACCCTCTCGGAGATCCTCTCCTCCAATCCCGAGATAGAGGTCATTGGGACGGCTGCCGACCCTTTTATCGCTGCCGCAAAGATGCGTCTTGATGCGCCTGATGTGATCACCCTTGATATTGAAATGCCCAGGATGGACGGCATTACCTTTCTCCATAAGATCATGACCCAGCATCCCATTCCTGTCGTAGTCTGTTCGAGCCTGACGGTGGAGGGCGCCGAGACCACGCTGAGGGCTCTTGAATACGGGGCGGTAGAAATTATCTCGAAACCCAGGCTGGGAACTAAACAGTTTCTCAACGAATCGAAGATCCGGATCTGTGATGCGGTGAAGTCTGCAGCTGTAGCAAGGATTAAGCCTATCCCCTTAAGGCCGTATACGATACCCCCGAAGCTTACCGCCGATGCCGTGATTGCGAAGCCCCCTGTAAATGCCATGATCCAGACAACCGAAAAAGTGGTGGTGGTAGGCGCTTCTACCGGCGGCACGGAGGCTCTCAGGGTCTTTCTTGAGGCCATGCCGCCTGATGCCCCTGGCATTGTGATCGTCCAACATATGCCGGAGAATTTTACTGCCGCGTTCGCCAAACGTCTCGACAACCTCTGCCGTGTCTTCGTGAAGGAAGCGGAAAATAACGACACCGTGATCAGGGGGAAGGCGCTGATCGCCCCCGGCAACCGCCACACGCTGCTCAAGCGCAGCGGTACCCGATATTATGTTGAGGTAAAGGAGGGACCCCTGGTTTGCCGCCATCGACCTTCAGTGGATGTTCTCTTCCGTTCCGCTGCGCGCTATGCAGGCGAAAATACCGTGGGTGTTATCATGACCGGAATGGGGGATGATGGTGCGAAGGGAATGATCGAGATGAAGAATGCAGGAGCATATACCATAGCCCAGGACGAGGCGACCTCTGTTGTATTCGGCATGCCGAATGAGGCGATAAAGGTGGGAGGAGTCGCCAAGATTCTCTCCCTCGAGGGGATTGCCGGGGAAGTAATGAGAATGACGATGGGCTACGCCAAAACCACAACTAAAGTTTAGATTCTTTAATGGTAGAACACAGGGTCATTGAACGCATGCTTGTACTCCTTGATCATGAGCACGCTAAAATAATCAAAGACGGAAAGGTTGACGGTCCGTTTATTGACGTTGCGATAGACTTTTTTGCTACCTACGTAAATAGATTCCACCACGGAAAGGAAGAAAAGATCCTTTTTAGAGAGCAGAAAGAAAAACCCCTTTCAACCGAGCACAAACAAATCATGGACGATCTAAAAGAGCACGTCTTTACACAAAATGCTGTGGAGAAGTTAAGGAATGCGCAAGAACGTCTCGGTACTGAAAAAGGTGCATTGGACGACGTTACAAAATCCATAGAAACCCTACTCAAGTGGTATCCTACACATATTGAAAAGGAGGACAAGCGCTTCTTCTTTCCAGCGATGGAATATCTGAGCTTACAAGAACAGGACGCGATGTTGGAAGAGTTCTGGGAATTCGACGGCATTTTTGTTCACGAAATGTACATGGGAAAAATGAGGGAACTGGAAGGCAAAGAAAAATAACTCCGTTTTTTCACATATGTTCAATAAGGAGCATGCAATCCTTGAAATATACCTTTTCGAGGGGTAGTGCAAAAAACCCCAATTTTGAAACCCTTCTCCGGGAATGCACAGGGGAATAAACTCTTTTGCCTTTTTGGAC
>DMNE01000082.1 GCA_003453735.1 Nitrospiraceae bacterium
TTCGCCAACCACCACAATAAGCTCGCTTTGCCTGCTCACCCTGAACCATTTTGTGAAAGAACGCTTGCCCTGTACCTTCCTGACCTGTGCAAGGGCCCCGCGCAGGGAACCGATCTCCAGCAGCACCGCAACAGCCAGTACCGCCACCGCTACCCACGGCGACTGAGGCATCTCTGGATGAAACAGCTTATGCAGGCCTTCGTATACCGAAAAGACACCGCCCATGCTAAAAAGCATGACCGCGACAATGAATGACCAGAAGTAGATCGCCTTTCCATAGCCCAGGGGATGCTCATTCGAGACCGGCCGCTTCGCCCGCTTGAGGCCCAGCAGCAGTAGAATCTGGTTAGCAGAGTCGGCTACGGAATGAATGGCTTCCGCGAGCATGGCTCCTGACCCGGTGTACCAGGCAGCAGGCCCTTTCGTCACCGCAATACCCGAATTTGCTACCAGGGCATAGATAATAGCTCTTAAGGAGCCGTTTGCATGTGACATGGTAGATAGTAACAGAAATGGCGGTTAAGAGTGAACATACCCTCCCGGTGGAATGTATGCACACTCCGAGACATTCCCGCCACTCAACTTCACTTGGGTTCACTCATCAGACCGGCAGAGCCAGCGGGTTCAATGCCGCAACTCAGGTTCATAAAGTAAAGAGGGATCGCTGAAACAATAAGCCCCACGGGGGCGGCGGCGGACGCAGGTAAGATGGAAGCTACAAAAAATTGCAGATCGTACCGCAATACTATATGGAGGGAAAGAGAATGAGATTGATGAGATTACATATACATAATAATAGATTTTGTTTTTCGGAATTGCCGTCATGTTGACCTGTATAACGGTGATGGCTTTCTCTGTGTCGGTTTCAGCTACTACAAAGGGAACACAAAAGACCTTTGCTACACCGGAAGATGCGGTGAAGGGTCTTGTAGATGCGCTCAAAGCCGATAACACGAAGGAGCTTCTTGCCATTTTTGGCCAGGATCTGAATCGATAGTACCTTCTGGTGATGAAGTGAGAGATAAGGCAGGTAGAGAGCGCTTTGTCAAGGACTTTGAGGAAAAGAACAGCCTTGAAAAGCAGGGTGATGAAAAAGCGGTGCTTCATGTGGGAAGCGATGATTTTCCCTTGCCATTCCCATCGTGAAAAAGGGGACGACATGGTATTTTGACACAAAAAAAGGGAAGGAAGAGTTAATAAACCGGAGGATAAAAATCATTATTGGGAGGTCAATGTGACAAAACCGCATTTGTAGCGTTTGTGGTATTGTTGAGCCTGTCACTGTCTTCTATCGTGTTGTTAGCCCAGACGCAGGCCGACGAGGAAGAAGTGGTGAAGTCCCTTCTTCAGGCAGGAAAGAAGGCGATTATTGTTGACAACATAGGCTTCACCGAGGACGAGAGCAAAGGCTTCTGGCCGGTCTACGATGAGTTTCAGCAGATCAAGCAGAAGCTCAAAACGAAAGGACGATCAAGATCCTCAGGGATTACATGGGGGGTTATGACACCATGACTAATGAAGAAGCAGAGTTGCTCCTCAAGGAGTACATGGCCATCGAGAAAGAAAGGATGGACCTCAAGGTACGTTCCTGCCGAAGTTCACCAAAGTTCTGCCGGCCAAGAAAGTTGCGCGGTACTACCAGATCGTGAACAAACGGTGTAGAATGCCACGGGCCTGACGATATGTGGCATTCTACTGATGGTATGAATCACCAGCAGGGGCATATGGAGTGTCTGCTTTGCCACCAGGACCACTCGAAGATGTCTGCAAAGTCGGATCACGCGGCCAAAGGACCCGTGTGGCAGGGATAAGGTGGACGAAGGGGAAGGAAGGGTGCGACGGACATCCGTTTCTCGCGAACAACCATTTCGCCCTGTACTATGGTGGAAAGAGATCCCTCGGAACTGTCCTGCCAATTCTTCAGATCCTTCCCGAAGCCGATACACTAAAGAATTCGTTATAAGGTGAGTAGTACTCGTGATATTAAGAAATGGTTACCACGTGAGGAAACTATGTGGGTTATGTGTAGAAGTTATCCGTTGAGGTCGTCCTGAGGCTTCACTATTTTTGTTAACCTCGCAGCCAAGTTAACCGCAATTCCGAGGAGACGAACCTCTATGCTGCCTACCAGAGGCCGGGGAGGAGGCGGTGACGTACCAGGGCGACGTAGGTAGACCATCCGGCATCTTGAGAGAGTATCTTCTCCTCGGCATGAACGCGGTAGAGCAGGGATGCCCACCCCGCCATCACGAATAGCACTGTGCCGAAATTCCATTCCTCAAGGTTGTACCCGATGTCAGCAAGCATGTAGGCCAGATACATCGGATGGCGCACGAGCCGGTAGGGCCCTCTCGTCACCAGACCCCGCAAGGCCGGGAAGACCCCGAACAGTCTGCCCATACTGAGGAGACTGGCAAGGCTCAGACATGCCGCGAGAGTCACGAGAACGAGCCCACCCTCTGGCCACGCAGGATCGCCGGGCACCCACCGAAGATACACCACCTGGGCGTACGGGTAGGCATAGGCTATGACGACGGCGGCACTTGAGGACAGCGAGTGATCCTGCACCTGGGGCTGACGCCGCGTGAGGGCGATTCCGAGAACCAGGACGTGCTGTAAGACGTAGATCCAATCTGTAATCGTGAAGGTGGGCGTCAGGAGAAAGAGGAGGGCCAGCTCCACTGACGTGACACCGAACAGAAGGAAGTCGCCGAACCTTCTGCCTGATATTCCGGAGACGTGTGGCCTCACTTCAGTCATCCCCTTGCCTGAACCGTTTAGACAGAATACTACTTATACCCTTGACTATTTTAACAAAAAGAGCTATTGAATGTTGTCTGGAAGCAAGTGAGTCCAGCCTCTTTTTTCTGCTAAGACCATAAATGTTATCAAGAGATCTTTGACACAAAATGAATCTGACTCGTCTTTCCTGCTATGTAAATCGTGCAGTTGCCCAACAGATGCACTATCAGGAACCCCGTCATCATCAGCCCTGTCACGCCATGGCAATTTTTCTGCCAACGGTACTCTTAAAGAAACCCATCGTCTTAAGCCTTTTGCCTTACAATTATTGCCTATCAGTATGTGCACAACTTTCCGCCCTTATTTCAGACTTCCTGACCCCTGGGAATTTACTTTGAGACCAATTCATAGACAAGACGCAAATCTGTGCCTGGAAAACACATTGTGTCGCATTCAGTTCAGAGCACAAATGACGGATAATTTCTGCACTGCAATGATTTGCGAGGTGGTGTAGTCGTATGGTCAGAGTTGATGTATTTGTGTCCGGCAAAATGTCCGCCTCAGAACTATAGATTGCCCGCAAGAGGCTCCGTACTTCATCGGGGTGAGACATTTTCTCTCTCAGTACAGACACCATTGTTGTTTCAGCCCTGTAGGCGATCATCTTTATCGTATCGATCAGATATTTACTCTGCGTTCGCAAGCGCTTGAATCTTTCCTCATCTGGCAATTCAGCCACCGTAATATGTTTGCGTACAGCTTTCCGTTGCTCCTTGAGCTGCTGTAGTTCACCGGTGCAACACAAAATATCTTCCTGCAGTTCGGCTTTCTTTTGCTGATATCTCGCTACCTTTGCGGGGTCAATATCCTCTTTCAACGTTTCTGCTCCAAACTGGGCTCGAAGGAGATTGAGCCTGCCCGTCTTTTTTCTCACCTCGCTGTTTATTCGGCGATATGCGGGGTTGATCACTCTTGTGGTATCAGGAATATCCTCAACAGAATAGTCGATAAGACGGTCAAGATTATACTGTTGCCTCATATATTTGAGATAGTTTTCCTGACCCCATCGTGAGAACATCTCTGCCGCGATCTTCNNGAGGTCTGGTGTCCACTATCGGTAAGTCTTCGAATCTCTCGGACCCAAAGGGTATTGCTGAGATAGGTCCCCCTCTCGGCAAGTTTCATTTTCACGATATTCCCCGAGCCCAGCTTGATCTCTTGGCAGAAGAACTCCTCTTCTCTCCAGTCTTCCCCAGGATATTTATGGTAGCTCAGACAGGCTACGCGCTTCTTGTCTCGCAACCGCTGAAACAGATCGGGACTATACCCTTCCCGGTCAAANNAGGCGTGCGATGATCTCCTCTTCCAGAACGGTGATCAGGCCAGGATCAATTTCCTTCGTCACCATAAAAAACGGCTGCCCGTCTATCGCGTTCACCCAGTAATCAATCGTGGCGCGTAAACACAGTTTCTGCCGGGCTACATAATGCTGAGGAAGTTTTGTCTGCCCCCCGCTGTATACGCGCACATGCCCATCCACGTATAGGACCATCGCGTTGTCGGGTTCGTCCTGCATCCATTGTCCGCTCAGCTCAGCAGCCCATTTCGAGGGGCTGTCTTGCTGCGAAAGAAGACCTATCTTCTCTCTCAGGGTGTTGCTTCAGGAATGCGGTCCAATCCCAGTATCTTTCCCCATTCACCAGGCGAGCAGTAGCGCAGGTCTTCTATGGTCTTGATCCGGGACAATGCCATGAAGGCTAGCAGCAGGAAAATGCTGTCCAGCCGGTAATAGCCCCGGGGTAAATGAAAATATTTCTCGGCGTGGGCCAGCAGTCCGTTGACCAACAGCGCCGGAAGCGCAAAAAGCACTCCGGCATTCGGCACATCAAGAGATGCCGTAAAGACAGGCGCTACGGCTTCAAGTTGACCCAGGCTCGCCGCTACCCTTTCAAGGGTATTGGTCGCCCCCATCCCCAACCGCGCCTGGCTATCTTCAATACTGCGTTCGCTCTTGGCAGTAGCGGTTACTGATTCTTTTTTTTTAACGCTTTATGTAAACGGCCAGCCGCCACCGCTTTGCGAAGCGTATCCTTCTTTATGTCCAGCTCTTCAGCCACTTCGCTCATCTCCACGCCTTCGTCTAATAAACTTTGCGCTTTCTCCAATACCGAAGCTGTCAGTACTGCTGAACCCCGCCGCTTCCGATCCCCATAAAACCCGGCTACGCCTTTTTCTCGGTAGGTCTTTACGCCTCTCTTTATGCTGATCCCCGTCACACCAAATACCCGTGACAGCTCCGATTGCGTTGCTGTACCGCTTACATATATCTGGCTGATGATCATACGAAAGGTCCGTATATCATCCACTGCATGGGAGAAGATCGGCAAATGACCATAAAAATAAGTCACTGTTTCTCCCTCCCTCATAAATGCCAAATGCAGATTGATCTCTGTCGTCCCATGCGGAAAAATCGGCAGTTGCAGTTGAGGCATGACAACACAACACCCTCCCTTTTTATCAAAAATACGAACTATACGGATCATAACAAAATCCTCAGAGAGCTTGCATCATCCTTCAATTTTTCTTAAATTGCTGGCCAATTTTAGCCATAATTCACTTCTCAGACAAAAAATAAATCACAGGCAGAGGTCAGGAGGTCTGTATTTCATTGATAGCACAAGATCAATAAAAGTGTCCGTCACAGGATGATCCCGCCGAATATGAAGCCCAGAATCACCGCAAAGGCGACTGTCAAGGTCCCGGGGATCAGGAACGGGTGGTCGAAGACGTATTTGCCCACCCGGGTCGAACCGGTGTCGTCGAATTCGACCGCGGCGATCAGGGACGGGTAGGTCGGCAGCACGAACAGCGCGCTGACCGCGGCAAAGGCGGCGATGGCCGCAATCGGGCTGACGCCGAGGGTCAGCGCCGCCGGCATCAGCGCCCTGGTGGTCGCCGCCTGGGAGTAGAGCAGCATGGAAGCAAAGAAGAGGACCACGGACAGCATCCAGGGGTCCGCAGCCAGCACGTTGCCGGCAAAGACGTTGATCTCCTGCATGTGCGCGGACACAAAGGTGGTGCCGAGCCAGGCGACCCCCAGCACGCAGATGCAGGCGCTCATTCCCGACTTGAAGATCGCAACGTTGAGGACTTTGTGCGCGTCGATTTTGCAGAACATGCAGATCAGGGTAGCGGCGGCCAGCATGAAGGAAATGATCGCGTCGTCGCGCTTGAGGATCGGTTCCTTGATCAGGGCGAAGGTCGGACTGATGGCCAAGGCATAAAACACCACGCAGAACAGGCAGATTCCGAAGATCAGCACGGAGCGCCCGGCTTCCGGAGGCAGCTCTTTCTGCTTGTCCATGGTAGCAGTCATATTGACGTGTCCCTTGGCGAGCCGCTCCTGGAAGACCGGGTCGTCCTTGAGCTCCTTGCCCATGAAGTTTGCCACGACAGCGCCCAGCATGCAGGCGATGAAGCTGCTCGGGATCGCAATCAGCAGCAGCTTGACGTAGTCTACCCCGTATTTTTCCAGTTCATTCGAGAAGAAGACCACGGCAGCCGAGATCGGCGAGGCGGTGATCGCAATCTGCGAGGCGACGGTGGCGATGGAGAGCGGACGTGAAGGCCTGATGCCGTTCAGCTTGGCAACCTCCGCAATCACCGGCAGCGTCGAGAAAGCCGTGTGGCCGGTCCCGGCAAACATGGTTATGACAAAGGTGACCACCGGCGCGAGGAAGGTGATCTGTTTAGGGTTTCTTTTTAGGATCCTGGTGGCGATCTGCACCAGGTAGTCAAGCCCTCCGGCCTCTTGCATCGCCGCGATCGCGGCGATCACCCCCATGATGATCAGGATGACGTCCACCGGAATGGCGCCCGGCTTGACGCCGAAAAGCCCCAGAACCACCACGCCGAACCCACCGGCAAAACCGATGCCGATACTTCCCATGCGTGCACCCAGCCAGATGAAGAACAGCACAATCAGCAATTCAATGATCCACATATCATATCTCCTTTATTGAGGGCGGTGAAATGAACTATGTTGGTGTGACAGTTGTTGTCAGGGCATCCGGAAATGGCCGCCCAAGTTCTTGGTCTCACCGGTCAGGGTCACAATCCCGTCGGCATCCGTCAGAGTGATGACCAACGACCAGTTGAACGTCAGGTCACCACTGATCCCGGCAAGGGGTCCGGTACCGCCGACGATGGCGCCGCTTACCAGACCCCCCTGCTGCAGTTTGTCGCTCTGCAGCGTGATGTAGACCTCCGGACCGGCCAGGTCCTTCCAGACGCAGCGGCCGGTAACACCGGTCACTGAGTCGGCTAGGCCGATGCATTCGGACCAGTAGTCTTTCTTCTTGCCGAGGGCCGTCTGCAGGCTGACATGGCCGGAGAGTTTGAAGTTGTACACCTGCCGTCCCTCCCCGAAGGGGAATGACGTCTTGGTCCCGTTGGCGACCCAGGACCCCTTGAACTCACCCGACTCTGCCGCCTGACCATCGGTCAGGGGCAGGATCGCCAGCAGTAGAAACCCGCTCAGAAAGGTTCGCGACATAAATC
>DMNE01000376.1 GCA_003453735.1 Nitrospiraceae bacterium
TATGCCTCTTTGATGCTCTCTTTGTCATGGAGGGTGCCCCTCACATACAAGGGTTTCTGTTTTACGGTGAAGAATACTTTGATCGTTCGCGGATAGAAGTGGTTGGTGCCTTCATGGGCAAAGCCGTGCAACTTACCATGTTCATGCCATTTCTGCATCCTCCGCATGTACTCATCCGTATACGGATTGCTCAAGTCGCCTTCAAGGTAAACATCGAGCGAACTCTGCTCAATGCCTCTCCATGTCGCCGCAATGATCTGAATCGGAACGTCCTGGGGTAATGACTTGAGGAAGTTTGAAAAAGTGGTCGATGCCTTCTGGATCTCCTCTGGGCTCCTGCCATCGATATTTATCCCGTCTATTTCCCACATCATTCCAACCGACCCGTCATACAGGAGATATGCTCCACCCTGGAAAGCTTGTGGATATATGAGGTCGGTGAAAAACGGCTTGTCGAAAAGCAGCTCCATACATTTTCTCAGCATCTCAGCGTTCCGCCGGCGGAACCGGAGCGAGTCCCTGTGTGCGAGACGATGCCTGAGTAGAAGATGACCCGGACTTAAGGGAAGACTCGGGTGGGGCCTGTGCTTCGGCTGCTGCACTGGATGCCTCAGAGGCTGGGGGAAGTACTGATCTTTTCCTGACCAAAGGGGAAGAGTCCTCCCACTGCTCCTCAATGTACCACTTCTCCTCTTTCAGCCGCACGAATATCCAGTGGCCCACGACAAGGTCATGCGAGGGAGTGACATGGTCATATATCCAGATCCTGGCAATTTGAGGAGGGGTGATAACCGGTACGTACGGCAGATCGGACCTGTCCGCACCCGGGAGATTAGATACCCTGCCGGGCTGAAGCCCGCCCTCCCCCATCGCCCTGGCAAGTATCTGCTCCGGAGTACCTGTGGAGCGCCTCTCACTGCCTGCACAGCTACTTAGAACTGCTAAGATCATAGCTATCGTAATAACTCTTATTGCGGCTGAGCGCATTCATGCCTCCCGTGATCCTGATGCCGGATGTTATGTAGAGATACCCCCTGGTGCCCGCGCGAACTACTACCGTGGGAATGAGGTTCTGTATCTGCTTGTCAAAGAATTGCTTTGAGGCGGTCGCAAAATCGGCCGCTCCTTTGAGTGCGCCATACTCAGCAGAGGACCCGACAATATTGGTCGCCGTCTGAACTCCGTAGGGAGATGCCCCGAGTGTCGTAGATTCCTGAGACCTCGCCATGCCGGTCGCAATCCCCTCGAGGAAAGACGATATGCCGACCGTGCCGAAGAAGGTCCCCGCATGTCTTTCGACCTCACCTTTCATGCCGAAGTCGCCGTTTCTGTCCGTAACATATCCGGTCATATCAGCTTCAAAGCTATTGCCGTCGGGCCATACGCATGACATCTTTACGACCTTGATGTCTGCGATCTTTTCGCCGGTATTACCCTGGGCCTTCCCAAGGAAGAAACAGCCCCTGAGCGGCACCGCAGATCTGTTTGGGCCTACAAAAGCCTTGTCGATCACTCCGGCCACCGGCATTTGAGGGCCAGACTCCGGAGCAAAAGCCTCTGAGGTAAGGGTGAAGGACGCAAAAGACCCCGCGGGCAGAAAGAGGTCGGAGATTCCTTTTGTTTCTTTGGCGAGTTTTTCCTCTTTCTTTTCGGATGGCGTTGCCTCAGAAACATCGATTTTCAAAAGTCTGGGCGCTTCCTGTTTTTTCAATGGCATGGTCACCTCCGCTGGCGGCGAGGCAGTGCCGGGGGCCAGGGGCTGCATCCGCTCCGTCTTCTGCGCGGGTTTCAGAATCCTCTCGAGTTCTCTGAGGGATTCCGACTTTTCCTGGTCCTTCTGTGGTGTGTTCAACCCCGGCTTCTTTACCTTCTCCTGTTCGTCTTCTTTCTTCGCGGACTTCTCTTTGTCTTTTTCAAGTTCTTCAACCTTCTTTCTGAGCGCTTCGTAATCCGCTTTCAGACGGTCCTCGGCGGTAACGCTCCCCGTTCCTTTCACGACCTCTTGAGTAATCTTCTTGCGAGGGCCGGTAGCAAGGACATAGATCACTATACCGGCCACCGCCGCGATGATCAGAAGTTTCCTGTTCTTCGCAAGAAAAGCCGCTATTGCCTTAAAGTTCATAATCACTCCACCTCAAAAATAAAATAGCCTCTGCGCCCGTAGGTCGCACCCGCCACCAGTCCTTTCATGCTGATCCCCTTGATATCGAAGTTTGGATGATCCGTCATGTCGACAATGTAGCCTTTCAGGTAGACGGCGTCATAGACTGTTTCAGCAGTCAGTTGAATCGGTGTGTCTATAATCACTTGACTGGTCTGGCTGATTGATACCCCGTCGATGTCCTCACCGACTATCATGGCCTTAATGAGGCCGGCGGGCGTAAGGCCTGCGCTATTCACTTTTCGGATGCGCTCGGAGACATCCTCGATATTATTGATTATCCTTACAGACCTGTCCCTCAGACCGGGGATCGTGCTGACGAGACTGACTATTTTGGACTTTCCGTCCGTCATCACCACATATATGTCGCCGGTAAGGTTTTCCACAAGAGGCTGTATGTAGAGCGTGTCGGAGGTATTCTGAAGAGAAATCGCATCGGGCGAGAATCCCAGTATGACGTGAGCTATACGATCGCCCTGGAACACCACCTCCGTAGGGTTCTGATACGCCACCTTGACGAGGGCATTGCCGTTATAAAGTATGGTTCGCTCCGCATGCGCGGTGGCAGTCGCGGTAAAGATGATGGCAAATGCCAGGAAAAGGAACCGTGATATCCGGATAAATGCCTACATCGCTTCCCCTGGTCCGCCGATGCTGTTGGAGCTGACTCTTCAGCAGCCTTGATATTCCCGCCGCTTGCCACAACTTCGTTGTCATAAGAGGTGACCTCCAGCCCAAACGGGTTCCACTTTCTCGTGGGCGCCTTCTGGCACCTTAATGTGTAACGCAATTTCTCCCTCTTCGTTTCCTGCCCGTAGACGTATGACATTCGGGTGGCTTCTATCTCGATACTGAATGTCTCCCCGTCCCCTGTCACCTTCACGCCGAGGGGCGTGGTTTGGATGCTCATATCCGACTTCTGTATTTCTGACATGTCGCTTTCGAGCGTGTGCTTCATCGCACTCGCGAGCTTCGGAGACATGAGAAGATAGGCGGTCTGGTACTGGTCTTTGACCGAGTATTGATTGACGTTCCCGAGGAACGAAATGAATGACAGGCCAAAGTAGCCCGCGGCCTCTTCCGGTACGTAGCCGACATAGGCGGAGCCGATAACGTTCGAGGGGTTCACATAGATAATCCGCTGCCTGACGGCGAAGAAGCCGAGTGCCATGATGACCAGCGACTCCACGGCCACAAGAAGCGTCAGAAGTCTGATGGTGAAGCGGGCGTCCTCCCCATATCCGACAAAAAGATTCACTCCGTCGATCTCCTTTTTATTACGTCTAAACTGAGATGGCCGGGGATCAGAATCTGTACTTGCCGTAGCGGCAGAACAGATTCCACAGGCCGGCTGAATAGAACAGATGAAGTATATAGCCCCTCTTATGGTGGTCAGCGATCCTCTGCACAACGGCGCCGAGCCCCAGCATTACGAAGATGGAAAGCGTCTGGTTGACCCCGCACAGTATGAGGAATCCCATTACGGCAAAACCCACTGCCCAGACTTCGGGGTCATAGAGAAACCGCAGGGGCCTGTCGATGTACTTGGGCGACCAGGCCATTAGCTGCCGCTGCTCCCCCAGCTCGTAAAGAGGTTCCACAAGGATTCGCCCAGTCCTCCGTACACACCGAGAAGGATACCGAAGACAAGGGCAATAATCCCGAACACCCGGTGTCTGTGGGATAGGAAGCCAATGATTGCGGCGAGCATAGAGCAGAAAAAAAGGGCCTTACCCCAACCGCCGCTTGCAAAGGTCTTGAGTGCCTGCACGATGGAATTCCCCGGCGCATCGTCCAGGCCGGTGCCGCTTCCCGATGCGTATACCGCCGAAGGGCCAATGGCGAGCAGGACGACGAGCACTATGCACGCAAAAAAAGACTTTTTTGTTTTCATCATCGTGACTCCTTTCGTCTTGGAGGCTGCCACGCAGCCATTTGCTAATGAGATATTAAAAGTGGGCTTTTTGTTTGGCCGCTTCAAAGCACGTCATGGATAAACATTTATTTGTTGTCCTCTCCTGGAAGTGAAAAGAGAGTGTCAATGAAGCGGCTTCCCGCAGAGGTTGTCTTCGTCTTGATCTGGACAAGGGCGTTCTTCCTGGGCTGGATGAAGCGTATCCTCTCCATGCCGAGTTTCCTTGCCAGGATGTCCTGATAAGCCTCATCTATACCTAAAACTATTTTCGTTCCGCTGTTGATAATGATGTCAGTGGGAAACGTTTCACAGTTCTGTGTAGCCAGGGCCAGTCCGCCTCCGAACTTCCTGATCTCACGGAATATCACGCTTATGATATGGTCCTGATCATCGGTGGAGAGAAATTTCTGCGCTTCATCGATGAAGATGAGCGTGTCCACCTCATCCCTGAAGCCGCGCTGGACGGCCGAGGCAAAGAGGTCCTCCAGTGTGAGTTCAACGAGGTAGCCCTGTTCCTCCACATAGAGGCTGCTGATGTCATAGCGCCATACCGGCTTAAGCGGGTCAAATGGAGGCGGGACCGATTTGAAGACACCGAGCTGCTGCATCTTCTCCACCCTGTCGTAAAGGGCTTTCAAAAGGTCCTTAGACTCGTAATGGATGTATTGTTCAAGGTCTTGCGGTTCCGCCGTTTCTATGGCCCTGCCGAAAACCGCCTTTATCTCCTGCCTCAGTGCCGCCAAGTCCGTCATACCTTGGCTGGCAAGAAGGTCATCCTCAGACGCCTCATGAGGTTCCTGATATCTGCAAATCCGCCTCTAATCGCTAATGTCTTCGTACAGGCGGCCAAAGAGTTCGGACACCTCATGCATGTGACCGAAGACAAAATCCTGGAGTTTGCCGTAGATGAAGCGATGCAGGTCGTCAAGCGCAGGCATTTTTTTTGAGTCAGGTTTCCACGTTTGAGGGTCGTAGTAGTTAAAGCCATGCAAAGCGTATAACTGCCTGAGAGCATAACTGAGTACCGCCTCTTCCCTTGAGGAAAGCCTCTCCGAGTACTTGTTTATGATCCGTACCAGTGAATTGATTCTCTTCCTTACCCCGCCGTAGACAGGAGAAGGGTTTATGGTGAGGGGATTAATGCCGTAGGGACTTGTTTCAGAGAACTCGACAGATGAAGTGTAATCGGGGTCGGTAAGGATATCCCCGTGCGGGTCGAAGATGACGATACGGAACTTCTGGCTTTGCAGCTGTCTGGTAACGTCGCGTATGCGGTGAGTCTTGCCGGAGCCGGACCCTCCTATCAGTATCCAGTGGCCGTTGACAAGAGTTGATGTATCCCATTTGACGACCTCGCGGGGATTGGCCTTATTGATGCCTATATATACTTCTGCCATATGATATCAACTTTGTGGGGAGCCGGAAGGAGGCACATGGCCTCCCTCCGGCCGGGGGGATACGCAGACTCTATAAAGAATATTAAATCGCAGTGGGGCGAAGGATGGCAGATGAATGTTCAGCCTCGAGCCTCTTCAGAAACTCCCGGGTGAAAGCGTCGTAGTCCATATAGCCGTGGGACCGCTTGTCGAAATGGATAACAGGCATCCCCCTTGCGATACTTTTGGACAGGGTGATATTCTTCCTGATCCTGGTTTCGAAAAGGTATTCCCTGAACGGTGAATCCACGCCGCTGATAATATCCATGTGCTCCAGTGAGTCGGTGTTCTGCTCATAAAAAGTGCAGAGCAGTCCGAGAAGTTCTATCTTCGGGTTGAGCCACTGCGCCTTCACGTCGCCTACGAGATCTCTCATCTGCTTCAGACCTACGGTGGACAGTGCGTCCAGTCGCATCGGGACGATGACATAGTCGGCAATGGCAAGACTGTTCATGGTGAGAGTGCTTTTGCCGGGAGGGGTATCCATTATTACAAAATGATACGCCTCTTCCAAATCTCCAAATTTGAATTTGATGAGTTCATTCTTCCTGAGATGGTTAGCTACGCAGCCGCTTTCAATTACCTTCTCGATATCAGGGGTAGAGGGAACTATGTGAAGATTACAGCCATGCCGGTCAGTAACCGTAACCTCCGCTATGGAGCATCTGTCCTCAAAGACGTTGGACAGGCTGGCGCCGAGAGAGAGAATATTGATCCCGAAGCCCACCGTCAGATTCGACTGCGGGTCAAAATCCATGGCCAGGACGTTATATCCCATTGAAGCAAGGTTGGCGGAAAGGTTAAGAGCAGTCGTCGTCTTCCCTACACCTCCTTTCCTGTTTGCGAGCACGATTTTAATTGCCATGAATCTTCACTTCTCCGGAGTTCATCAGTTCACCTTAGAACGTCGTGGAAAAAGTCCACGACTGTGGGGAAAAAATAAAACAGAAGTCCGATCGGGATCGAGAAAACCTTTAACAGGACTGAAGACGTAAGACGCGACAGGATAAGCACACGCAAGGGAATGACCACGGCGATTATCTGACAGACATTTATCCTGAAAAGTTCGTAGTGATCAAAATAGTACAGTGCCAGATAAACCTTCTCGTACATAATCAGTCCTCGATGACCTCCTTTTTCCTCCTGATGTACTTGAAAAAGACAACCGTTACAAGTGGTAGCGCGATGGAGACCGCGGAGGCCACGATCGACATGATGCCCGACTCGAAAAGGGATGGCCTGAAATAATTCATGAGGAAGTGGTAAAGCCTCGCGGCGAAGTCCGGCGATATCTTATAGACGGCCCCGCAGAACTCGATCAGGTTCGGCTTGCTGAATACCCCTTTGTAAAGAAGGCCAAGGACTGCAAACGTGCAGATCGAAAAAGTAAGAAGGAACATCGCCCTGCTTCCGAAAAGAGTGTTGAAGGCCCGTTTGCAGACCACGCCAATGTAGTACTGCGACATATAAATACAGCAGCCTGTGGAAACGGCGAGATAACCGAAGCTGGCAAGCTTGGTAAACCAGACTAGCGGGGAAACATGCACGGTCCAGCGGAGGACCTGAGTGTCAACGGTGGTGAGATAGTTCTCCTGGACAAAATATACTATTCCCCCGATGAGGATATAGCCTATCGCCCAGAGCACGCTGTCGTGCAGCGCAGACTTGAACCCGACCCTGGAGTAGGCCCTTATATGGATCAGGTCGAAGAATTCCTTTGCCATCTCCGCGCCCCGGCTTTCGATGAGGTAGTAGTTCTGAATCTTCGATACCGCGTCCACAATGTCACC
>DMNE01000289.1:0-386 GCA_003453735.1 Nitrospiraceae bacterium
GCTTGCAAATTTATACTGGCCGATACCAGAGCTGTAAGCAGGATTGACCTCAAACACCCTGATACCGGCATCAAACGCTCTTGCCCTGGTTATCGTCTGTATTTGTGTGTATGCCAGAGCTGACAGCATGCGGGCATACTGTGGGTTTTTGCCCCTCAAGCGCCGCCTTCTTCCTTCGGAAATCCAGCTTCTCAATGACAATCGGCTTTCCCTTCTCAACGGCAAAAGCAATAACCACCTTTACCGCTTCCCCGATAATGGCCCTGCGCTGCTCGGCGGTCTTTCCATAAGTGACACACGGCACTGTGAAGTACTCAACAGGGTTGCCGAAACGGTCGGTTTCGGTAACCGCCAGATGGTCAGCGTTGAAGTCGATACCGATAACG
>DMNE01000289.1:460-1535 GCA_003453735.1 Nitrospiraceae bacterium
ACCCCTGAAGGTAAGATACTTGCCCTGTTCTGTGAGGGCATCAGGAAGACGAAGCCGAAGCGTCATGCTGCCATCACACTGCACAGTGGCTACGCAACTCCGACAGCCTGCCCTTTCATCCTTTGAGCCGATTACGAAAAACTGGCTGTCTCTTGCCGCTTGCCAATCCTTTTTCCATTCATCGTGCGAAGCATAGCCATTCTCCTTTGCTCCGCTTCTTTAATGAGTCCGCCTGGCGCTCCTTGATCGAAGCGATCTTACCTACCAACTCAGCCGCCATGCCGTTGAACTGCCTCGCAGTTATGCCGAACTTCGGTAAAAACTCTCGCTTCAGGGCAGCAAGATTTTCGCCGCCCTGGAGTTTTGCAAACAAGGTCCTCTCGGCT
Organism: Nitrospiraceae bacterium; assembly: GCA_003453735.1. GTDB lineage: Bacteria > Nitrospirota > Thermodesulfovibrionia > Thermodesulfovibrionales > UBA9159 > UBA9159. Next base: position 847 of record DMNE01000289.1, read on the forward strand.
TTGCCAACAAGACAGCCGTATCCGAAAAGAAACATGTCTTCCTCTGAAGAAACGGATAGACGACTTTGGTAGGTGCGCTGCTGCTTTACCATGTCATTCACCTGTAGCTGCCTCGATTGTGCGCTTCGCTCTGTTTTTCGCAGAGCGCCTGCCATAGAGTCGGGTACACGCAGACTTCTATGCTATCCCCCCCTATGCTTAGCTTCATGTCTAAATGCTATCATATTTTNNTTGTTATAAAAATATCAACAGTTTCAAACTCCCCTTGGAATAATTCATCCGCCTTCATATTTCATTCATGAAGACTGAAGACCTATCCAGCTGCCCTTTGTCATCGCCAAATATCCGAGTTTTTTAACTGAGCACTGACATAGGCCCGGACAAGAGCGATCAACCCTGTTAAATCTTGTACGGACTGCAGTTTGTCGACCTGTCCAATTCGCAGAACTTGCCGCAGTCCTCTGATCTGGGATGTGGGAACCTGTGCAAACACCTCGTGCCCGTACAGACGACCGAGTCTTCACAAACAACCTCACTGCCCTTCAGGGCTTTTTCGACCCAGACTTCACCGCTCGTGCGTATCTCTGTCTTTTCTTTCACGACCGTCCAGTAAGGGTGCGACGGGTCGGGATAGCTGATGTAGTTTGGCTCACGGATCACGACAGTCTCCCCATCCGGTTTCTTCAGCA
>DMNE01000289.1:1639-12519 GCA_003453735.1 Nitrospiraceae bacterium
AAAATTCCTGAGATAGCCTTTGAATCGGCAGATCAGCGACTCATTTCCTTTTTTCCGGTGGATGCATATCCCCCGATCTGCTTAACCGCCTCCTTTTTCTTTTTTTCGAGCCACCCTGATGATAGGACAGCTGCTCTTCGCTAGAAGGCAAAATCACGATGTGCATACCTGCAGCTCTTTGCAGCCTTTATAACCTTTTCTGCTGAATCAATTCCGAGCGCCATCATTTCCCGCATCTGTATCTGAAAGATCTGGGCGGCAAAGAAGGCATCGGCGGCGGCATTATGCCGGTAATACTGTTTCAGGCCATAAGTCGCCATCATGCCGTCAAGGGTTAAATCCTTTTCATCGGCTTTGCGTTTTCGCTTCAGCCATCTCTCTACCATTGCTATGTCTACGAGCTCTCTTTTGAATCTCACTCCCAATGCCTTGAAGTTTGTTTTCAAAAAAGTGAAGTCAAACTCGACCGTATGACCAACGAGAATGCCATCCAGAACCTTCAGAATGCGCTCCGAGACCTCATCAAATACCGGTGCATCCATAAGATTATCCTTGCTTACTCCGTGGTACCTCATTGCTTGGTAGTTGTAACTCTTAGGTTTAATCAAGGTGTAAAAAGTATCCCGCACAAGGATTTTCAAATTGATGATAGGTACACAAGCGAAAGATATAATCTCATCTTTGTCGAGGTTTAATCCTGTGGTCTCGATGTCAATGGCATAAAATTTGGCAGCTTTCAGGTCCATGGAACGTTGTCTTCTAAACTATAGTTGGCTATAAATGACAGTTCGACTGACACCATATTTTTTCATCAGGAACTTCTGAAATTCAGAGACGATCTTAAGCGACTCCTTTAATATGAGCAAATCGATTTGAGACAGTTCCTTTGCTGTTACCAAGTTATTCGTAGGGGATTGATTCAATACTGCCCGTGCATGATGTCTGAGCCTTAAATCCTGAAGAAAACCATACGACTCGATGAGATCGTGGCACATTTCATTGCTGATCGTTGTGTTGGCACTCAGCGCCTCCAATCTCTCCTTGGTATTGGTTATCCCCAAAACCCCGCTGTCTACAGCGAGAACTCTTGCGCCGTTAACAATAGGATAAATACCATAGGTCTTTAGGTCCACCCCGTGATGCAGACCTTGGATCCCGAATATTCCAAGTGGCGGCCTGATTTCAATAGCATCCTCAGCCATCAGCTTTAACGCCTCCGTTTTTATTACCGGCTTTATCGATTCCAGTAAGTCGTTGTATAAAGCTGTATCTCCATATACTGGTCTCATGTCCAGAAACACGGAAAGGTATCGGAGATGATAAGGAATTGGCTCTGAAAACCACTGTTTAAAGTATTCTTTCCACACCGGCAGGGGCTGATTCCACATGCTGTTGGATGCCATGTAGTTTCCAGGGCACTTGGGGAGGCCAATGTTGGCCAGTGATTCATTGATATCATTGGCTAATGCCGCGGGATTGTCCCCTATATAGATTAAGGCATTGTCTTGGTCGGTAACGATTATCTCTTCTTTTCTGCCGGAACTGCCCATATGAATCCACAAGAACTGCGCAGCGGTATGTCTATCGATAAGGATCTTAATAACCTTAGACACTATGGCATCGTGCACAGAGCGCAACATCCTGGTCAAGTCGAAGAAATTAGGACCTGTCATCGCAATCTTTGAGACTGATACTCTGAGAGTGTCAGAGACAGTTTTAAGCTCGTCGATAGAAGCCGCCCGGTGGATCTTTCTGAACAGTTTGACTATGGAGAAAGAGGGCTCCAGGTGGATTTGAATATCTTTCCTCGTGATTACACCAAAGACTTTCTCCTCTTTAGTTACGACGAGGTGGTCTATTCCGGCATCAATCATTTTTGTAAAGGCATCGAATATCGTTGCCTGCACATTGATTGTTTTAACTGGAGATGACATGAACTCAGTAACCAGGTCCAGTCTGTCACCCCGGATTAATACCTTCTTCAAGTCTTTATGGGTTAGTATGCCGATCGGCTTTGCATCATTGCCCACAATGACGATCGAACTGACCGAATTCTTATCCATCTCAGATGCTGCATCGGCGATCGTCAATTCAGGGCTGCAAACAACAGGCTTTTTATACACTATCCTCTCAACCTCCAGAACGAATGACGCTTCCTCAAGAATCTTCTTGTCAGATGTAATGGTCTTGAATGACCGGAATCTCCTATTGAGTAAGGTGGAGAAAAATGATGCAAACCTCTTATTTGCATCGAAGATAGCCTTGAATTGCCGGTAAGCTACTACATAGCAGACAGTGTCCTCGATCACCCTGGCAGTTAAATTCGATGGATGCCCAAAAAGTGATATGATGCCGAAGATTTCACTTTTTGTAAGGTAATCGACTACCGCTTCGTCATCATAAAGGCCGACCAGTCCTGAGAATATCACATAAACGTATTCAGAGGTCTGCTCTTTTTCATAGATTGTCTTTCCTTTTTCAAACAACTCGACTTCTAATCCAGAAATTATGATGTCCAGATCATCTTCCGACAAAAAGGAAAAGGGGTGGATCTTGCGTATAAACTCTCTCGGGGGAATCATGCGTTTGATTTAACAACAGTGTTAAAAACACTCGTCAGCAAGGTCACCTGCATCAACTTCTGAAGTCCATTCCTGTCCAGGAAAGCGTTTGTCTTCTGTATCAAATGCTTATCTCAACGATTTACTGCTGATATCATACCATAGGGTCGTAGGTAGCAAAAGGATAAAATGTTTCATAGGGTCCCCTAACAAGCTGATATATAAAAAACAGACATTACCCTGTTTAACAGATGGAGAGCTGATTTGCCTTATAAGAAACCTCCGACGTTATGCCGAGTACGCAGCAATCCGCCTCGGTTTTCACTCTCAAAAGATAGCTGTATACCCAAGACAAGAATTTGACTATCTCTTTTATCCATGATAAAAGTGAACTAACAAGGGAAAAGGTGCCGACTAGAAGGAGCTGAATGAAAAACCGATCCATGGACGACGGGCAAACTGTGCGTCCGTGACTCAAAATTGAAGCTTAAAGACTTGACCCTCTTATTTGTTCTTTTCTTGCTGTATGCAATAGGCGCGAACGGAGTGCGGGCTGACGACGGAAATACAATCGTCGCAGCACAGCCCAATCTCGTCAACCAAGCCAATGCGCCAATATCAAGTATCATGCAGGTCCGACTCCAAGATGCATATGCTCCCCAATATAAGGGGATACATGGGTCGGGCAACATATTCACGGTAGCTCTGACCATGCCATTACCTGAATACCGCCTGCTGCCTTTCCCACAGCTTTCGCTCCTGACGGTTCCAGCAGCAGTCACGCTCCCTGGCGTTTCGACGGGGTTCGGCGACGTGCGGTTTGTCGACGTGGCAGTTCTCCACGCGGGGCCAAGTCTCATCTGGGGAGTCGGGCCAGCCTTCGTATTTCCGACTGCAAGCCCAGGCACGACTGGTCAAGGCAAATGGCAGGCAGGACCAGCCGCAGCGATAGGCTTCTTACCAGAGAGGTGGCTGGTGGGCGTGTTGGCACAAAATCTGATCTCTTTTGCCGGCGAAAGTAATCGAGCAGATGTGAATGGTTTGATCCTGCAACCCTTCGTGTCCTATCAACTCGGCAAAGGCTGGTTTGTCAGATCGCAGCCTCAGATGCTTTTTGACTGGAAAACAGGCAGACAGCTTTTGCCGATCGATCTCGGGGTGGGGCGTGTTTTTAAGATTGGCCGGCAAGACGTGAGCTGTTTTATGGATCCTTTCTGGAACATCACGTACGATGGGCCAGCGCCAAAATATGGAATCACGTTTGGTGTAACACTATTGTATCCTAACTTTTGGGGCGCTCGTTAAGTCGAGTAAGTGTTCCTGAGATCATCCCCTCTTCACGGTTTTTCATCACAAAAAATCGGGGCTGTCGACCTTCACTTTTTTTCCCAGGTCAAACTTGATGCTGATAAAGCCCCTGGTTGGATCAAACTACCGCGCCTGTTAACAGCCTAAATGAGCCATTTCTGGTTTTAATGGAAAAAAGGTATTTTAAAAAGCAACAAATAACCATTGAGGGTCAATAATGTTCCGAGCGACGCTGCAATCACGGAAAAGTAAAATATAGCATGTAAAGAAGACAATATTGCTATGGAGGCCAAGACGATTGAGATTTGAAGCAGTACCTCTGCATATTCAAAATAAGGTAACTTATCGCGATTAATATCACGCTCATGTTCAAGCTTCTTTGCTTCCTGCTCTAATTCTTTTTTTTCACTGTCGTAGCGGACCTCTTCCTCCCCTAGTTTCTTCATGAGCGTTTGATAGTGTGAACGCGCCTCTGGCTTCATGGTATCGCCTCGTTCGATAAGGTCAGCTTCTAAACGTAACTTCTCGTTTCTGTAGAGATGTTCTCGGATGACCTTCGCTTGGTAGAATGCCCATTGGTCAGAAGATTGTTGTTGAGACATGAGCATCTCCTTTGATGATTTATTGCCTCCAAGGGAAGCAATAGCAAGAATAACGGCAAAGATTGCAGTAATAAGGGCGGTACGTTTCGTAAACTGTTTTGCTCGCAGTTCCTCAAGTTCTTCCACATTCGGGATTTCTAATTCTGCCATAGTGCAATTCCCTCCTTATTTTACAAGACGTTGCAATCCGTTCTAATCAACTTTTAACATCTTTTTGACCATAAGTCAAGGTGCTGTACGCGTTGCAAACACTCCTTGTGGATGAGGTAATCGAGGGGGCTTTTGAGACCCAGTCTCTTATGAGGTCTATAGGTATTGTAGAAGATAAGGCAGTCAGCAAGTTTTCTCTGAATCTGGACAAATCAGCAATGAGGTTGAGCTTACGCTCTCGGAACTCTTCCTTAAAACGGGAGAAGAATGCTCATTCTCTCAGATGGAGTTCCTGCACATTCTGGAACCTGGAGGTCTTTCCTTTTTTACTATAATTGTTGAGAAGCCGCAGGGCCTTAAGGGCGCTGTTTTCCTTGTCCTTTACTTCCAGCATGATATCTGCGTCTAGTTCCGCCACCTGGTCGAGGAACGTCCTGAAGTTCCGGAGATCGATCGTCTGGGCGTGAGTGCCGGTTCTTTTTCCTTTTTGCTGTGTGCTGTAGTCGATGATAGGCGGCCCGTCCTGTCTGCGCCAGGTCTTATCAGCAAGACGTATCGCCTCCCCTATCGACTCGCCGTTATGATTGCAAGAGTGATGGAACATGAGGAGTACCGGCAGTCCGGTCTTTTTGTGGACGGCAAGACAGTCCCTGAGGCTATAGAGCCGCTGGTCGTTTTCGATCACGAGCCTTTTTTATTACCTTGCGCGGCAGGGCCTGGGCCTTTTCAATGAACCGGCCCATGTTCGAGGCTTTGTCCCCGTATACGCCGCCGAGGTGTATCTGGATCTTCGCGTCACTGCAGGTGCCGAGCAGGTCAAGCACGTCGGCATGATAGACAAGCTCGGCGACACTTCTTTTAACGATCCCCTCGTCCTTCGCGTTTAGCACAACGAACTGGTCAGGGTGCATCGAGACCCGCATGCCGTTTTCCTTGATGAAGGAACCGATACGCCGGAACTCGTTCCTAAATTCCTCCTGCCACGGCAGAGTATTTATCGGATGAGAGGCGAAGGGGATGAGGTCAGAGGTTATCCTGAAAAACAGGAGGCCGGCGGCTGCATTTAATGAGAGGATTCAGAGAGGCATTCGAGGTTGGCCGCGACGGTCGACCTGAACCGCACCTCTGAAAAAGATGCAAGGCGGAAGGTCTTCGAACTCCTGCAGGAAAGGGAAAGACTGATGCATGGGTACCCAAGGCGCATAGCGCGATTATATCGTTTTCGAATCAAAAAACGATATACTATGAACATGAGTATGGCAGAGGGAACTAAAGGAGCCTGCGGCAACGGCTATCAAAACGCACCGGTTGCTGTGGCAGAGGACGACTATGGAAAATGACCGTAAACCGGATCCAAAGGCTTTTATCGACAACCTTAAGGGTTCGATGCCGCTTAAAAAGAAGATCTTCCTTTTTCTCAAAAACAACGCCCTGAAGATCGTTACCGCAAAGAGCTGCTGCGGCCATTCAGGTGAGCCGGGATGCTGACAGGGGGCTGAATCCCCTCGCGGTCGGTGAGGGGAAATGCCGTGAACCGGGGTCGTACTCTATCATTCCGCAGCCTCCCATAAAATATGACACGGAATTTAGGGCATTACTTACACGTGATTGCGTAGCATAAGCTCAGTAGGATGAGGATTCAGGTAAAACTGCCTTTTCAGATAAGGCTCGTCATATTTTCGTACATAATGACTGATAAGGACTATAGGAACGATGAGAGGTATCAAACCCTTATAGTACTCATCAATAACGTCCCGCAACTCCTCCGTTTCATCCTTCGATAGATGTGCTCTAAAATATCCCATCATATGCTGAAGAACGTTCGTATTTTTTTTAATGGTAGCTATCATTTTGTATCCGTTCATAAGCTTTTTCAGATACTCTGAGTAAAGGTCTTGAAGCGCATAGGCTTTTCCCTTAGCCAAAAGACTTCCGAGCTCGTGGTAGTGCTTAGGGCTATGGGAAAGGAGTGAGAGTTTATGATCAGTATGAAAAGATATAAGGTCTCCGATCGTCCTGCCTTTCTTTTTGAATTGCTTCCACCGCTTAAATACAAATATTCTCTCGATAAAGTTTTCACGCAATGAGGGATCATTGAGGCGGCCGTCGTCTTCTACAGGAATAAGGGGGTATGCTTCCATAAAAGCCCTGGCAAAAATGCCAATCCCCCTATTGCTTGGGATTCCGGATGGACCATAAACCTTAACACTTCGCATGCCTGAACTCGGGGATTTGCTCTTGAAGATAAAACCGCACAGATCCTCTCTTTCCAGTTCGCGGAGCCGCTTCTTTGCCCACTCGCGCATCCTATCAGTATGATCTATCCCCGTGCGACTAGTTACTAGGCGGGGTGCTTCAGGGGTGCCAATAAGGCGCAATGCTTCTCTTGGTATAGGGAGGCCATATTCCACTTCAGGACAGACTGCAACCCATTTCACATTTCTACCCAGGGTTTCTACGAGGAAATGGTCCAGTTTATGCCCGCCGTCATAGCGGACCTTTTCACCAAGAAGGCAAGAACTTATCCCGAGCTTAATTTTTTCTTCCATTGAACGCCTCTGCTGCTTTCTTCATATCCTTGAGGAAAGAGACATTTAAATTCCTCAGCCTCGATTTCTGCCACAGAAGTACTTGTCTCTGAGGGCCGTCTCCCTACAACGTGTCTTTGCTCGTAACCACGACTCCATGATCAATCTCTCCGAATCTATATTCATGGTGTGAGAGGATGACCCATTTTCGGTTTGTCCAAACCGCCCTTTTCCTCGGGCTCACCTCTTCAATAGTTGCCTCGCAACGAATGGGATAATTGAAGAAGTAAATAGAAAACTGAAGTTTACTACCCTCCATTAGGACTTTGTCGTCTTCAGGAAAGGTTTTTTTATTGGAAGATTCCGATGGTTCCAGCACCCAAAGTCAGCAAAGGCATGCCGTACGCTATCGAGGGAAGCAAATTTAGTGATTGATTCCTCAATTATCATTTACCAGGCCGTAATCCCGGGGCCTTCGCTTTCTTCAGCAAAAGCAGTCTGAGGTCAAGATCAACATCGTCTAAAATCACTTTGTATTTTGCTTCTTCATATGCCATAACATCCCGGAGAGCGAGCAAACAAGGAGAAAATAAACGGAAGAACTGAAGATTCTGATCAGCCTCTCCTTGAAAACATGCACCTTTCCCTTGCTCCCACACCTCTCTTTAGTTTATCACAAGTGCGGAGCGATGCAGAAATATCTTTGCGAGGCGTTGGTTAGAGCTTTTTCAGGATGGCCTCAATGCTTTGTTGAAGATGAGAGGCGAGTTCACTCGAGCATTCCTACTGTTCAACAGTTAACGGCGATGAAAGAAATCCTCGATTCCTGAAGCTAACGGCTCTTACCTGTTCAAGTTCTTCTCCAAAAATTTGTGAAGTACTGCACGAAATTAACATCGATTAAGCTTTCCCTGAATAACTACTTCCAAAAGAACTTCACACATACAGGGAAATTTGCACGGCATGTGTTTCATGTCGTAATACGGACAGGAAATAACGTCTTGACGGTTTACCTGTTCGGTTATATAATGCTATTAAAGTATGCATTCCTATTAATTACTCAGAGGGAGGAGCCATGGGTATCTTGGACAATCTTGGTGATTTTTTGAAGCAGGTCAGCAGTGGCAATGCGCCGGAGGCGGAGGTGCATGCGGCGTACGATCAGGTTGCGCAGAGCGTGCCGCAGGGCACACTTGCGGAAGGGCTCGCGCACGCTTTCAACTCAAAGGAAACACCGCCCTTCGAGCAGATGGTATCTGGTCTCTATGGCCAGTCTAGCCCGGATCAGAAAGCGGGCCTCATCAACCAGATACTCGGGGCGCTCGGTCCAGGCGGCGTAAGCCAGGTGCTCGCTGGCGCAGGTGGACTCAGCGGACTGGCAGGACTCCTGTCAGGTGGGAGTGTGACATCGCAGCAGGCTGAACAGATTCCACCCGACGCGGTGCAGACCTTAGCGCAGCACGCGGCCAAGCAGCAGCCTTCGATTGTTGATTCGGCGGCCGCCTTTTACGCGCAGCACTCGACACTGGTGAAGGCCATCGGTGCCGGGGCGCTCGCAATCCTCATGCGCAAGATCTCGCAGTCAAGGAGCTGACCATGGGCATCATCTCTTGGCTGATAATCGGTCTGATCGCGGGATGGCTAACGGGCAAGCTCATGGGCGGACCGGGCAAGGGCGCGCTCATGGATATCATCATTGGGCTCATCGGCGCCCTGGTTGGTGGCTACATCATGAGCTTTCTGGGCTTCAAGCCGGAAGGCGGCTTTATTTATACGATCATTGTGGCTACCATCGGCGCCGTCGTTTTTACGTGGATCTTCCGCAAGGTGACGGGGGGGAAGACCTGATTCTCACAGTTTTTTGGACTGATGGAAGCCCAACAAATTCCCACCCTTCCGAACGTCCCGGGTGGCCTGAAGATTCTTTTACTATGCAACTTTATTTATGGAAACAAAAGGACAATGTCTCTGGCCGAACCCGACAAATAAACGGGGGAAAAAGGGATGTGTCTCTGATTTTCCTTATTTTCGCTTTGCCGACCAGGTATAGCCCCCAGAAAGGGTGCCTTCCATCACATTGTCGTTAACCAGGCGTCCAGAATAATGCTGGTTCGCCTCCGGACGATCAAAATCAATGTGTCCGTCCACAGCATCGAACTGGATATTTGTCAGTGGCTCCCAATGCCCGAGTCCGTCAAAATAAACTCGCCCGGTGTACTGACCGCCACTGCGCGAGAGCTCAAGAATTCCCGTGAAGTTGTTGGCATTGATGCTCCATTGCCCGTGGACTGCACGTGCAAAACCCTCGGCACCAGAGGCGCGCTTTGCTGACCACATATAGCCCCCTGAAAAGGTGCCCTCCATCACATTGTCATTGACCAGGCGTCCAGTATAATGCTGGTTCGCCCCCGGACGATCAAAATCGATGTGTCCGTCCATATCATCGAAGTGGATATTTGTCAGTGGCTCCCAGTGCCGGAGTGCGTCAAAATAAACTCGGCCGCTGTACTGACCACCGCTCCGCGAGAGCTCAAGAATTCCCGTGAAGTTATTGGCATTGATGCTCCACTGCCCGTGGACTGCACGCGCAAAAAACTCGGCACCAGAGGCGCGCTCACCGAGGGCCCATCCGACACAGCCACAATATACGATAATCAGGACTATAATTAAGCTAACCCTTCTTCCCATATTAAGCTCCTTTCCGGTTATTCACCGCCTTGTTTCTTCAGCATGTTTTCATGCCTCCCGCATCGCATGTACTTCCTGCGTTCATTATATCCCAAACTCGAATTTTATCAAGATGTTCCAAAGCTACCGCAGTTATTTGGATGTTGCTTAAACACCGTTTTCTCTGCAGATGCTAATTCTGTTCACCCCTCTCGTCTGTTACCGTGCATTAGTACAAGACTCATCATTCCTTAACAAGGATCCAGGTCCCATCAGGATTATATGATTTTATCTCTTCCACGATTTTGGTTGTCCCCGGTCCAAGGTTCTTTTGATAGACTTTTCGCTGCTGATTCACAGTAAAGGTCACGACACCTGATCTCCCCCAGTTTAGAGGAAATACGACCAGGACAGGCCAACAATCTACTCAGACCTTAATAGTCTTTCTTGGAGAAGATCTGTCAATTGCCGTCTTCCATCAAAGATACAAAAGATAAAAACGTCAGATGCTATTGTTTGGTAAATGATTCTGTAGGGCTTGAAGAGTATTTCCTCGAATTCCAAGATCCCGATACGTTCCAATTCTGGCGGGCAGTGTCCTCGGAGAGGAAAAGCTTCGAGTGTCAGCATCGTTTCATGAAGTTTGTCAATCAGACGGTCCGCTTTTTCAACGGGAATCGTTTTGAGCAACATAACGATAAATATCCCACAAGTCGTTTTCCGCATCCAGGACAACTCGGACAGAATATTTCACCTGTTATGATATTCCTTTGCTTTTGATTTTATGCCACGAAATACACTTTTGAGAGGTTTTGTCTTACCTGCCTCATAGTTTTTTCTGCTCTGAGCAAGAAGCTTCAGCAAGGCTAGGCTTTCTTGAGTTTTCTCGTATTCACGGATATCCTGAAGGATTGCCTTTGCTTCTCCGTTAAGTGTAATGACAACGGAACCTTGCCCTTCAGTTATTTCACGAATAACTTCCGAAGCGTGTGACTTGATGTAGCTGATAGGCTTAACAGCTTCACTGAGTTTCATGCAACATCCTGCTATCGAAAAGGTGCGCA
>DMNE01000535.1:0-143 GCA_003453735.1 Nitrospiraceae bacterium
GTCACGTGCATCTCTCCACCTCCATGGTTTGCACAGAAGGCAATGCAGGGCAGACGTTCGGCACCTGCCTTCCGGCCTTGATCGGCGCATTACTGGCATATACCCGCACGGCTCCGCTGTTCAATCCCAGACCGGCCACTCGG
>DMNE01000535.1:168-4958 GCA_003453735.1 Nitrospiraceae bacterium
GTGGTTGTCAAGCGGGCGATCCAAAAGGCGATCCAATCATACCAGCTCTGAAGAGCGAGTGACTCAATGTCAATTGACGTGGTCGGCTTTTTAGGGGAGCCTGATCGGTGTGATTGAAGTGAAACAGATGCCTGTGCTCGTTCATTACAAGCGGCCTACAGAGACTTCTTGAAACGATGCAAAGATCGGGAAGGTTTCTGGAGCATGGGAACTATCAAGAGGAATCGAAAGAAAAGCGAATCTGCACTCGCGCATGCAGGGCCGCTGTGATGACCTTCTGGGCCGAACTGGGATCCCGAGCGTCTGAGGGATAGGCTTTATTTCCGATGGGTCAGGCACTCGCCTGATTCAGCAGTGCCGATGAGGAATCGTCGAGCTTCAAGTTCGGCGCCTCAAGCAACGCCCTCAGTTGTTCAAGATTTGTGGCGCTTGCAATAGCGGCGGTAATGCCGGGACGCGAGATGAGCCAGGCCAAGGAGACGGTCGCCTGAGATGTCCGATACTGCTTTGCCACCCGGTCTAGCGCGTCGAGGATTCGAAGACCCCTCTCGTTAAGATATTTTCTGACCCTCTCCGCCCTTGCCCTACCAGTCAAGTCATTCTCCGACCCGTACTTTCCCGTGAGAAATCCGCTTGCCAACGATGAGTATGTAAGCACGCCCAGCCTCTTTTCAAGACATACCGGTTCCAGGTTTTCCTCATAGTCGGCGCGATCATAAAGATTGTACAGCGTTTGGAGGCTCCGGTACCCAGGATGCCCACGTTCTTCACTGATTTTGAGCGCATACGATAGCCGATCCGCGCTGTAGTTCGAAGCACCGATGGCCCTGACCTTTCCCTGCCTAATAAGAAGTTCATAGGCATCCAGAGTTTCTTCTATCGGTGTCTCCAGGTCATCGATATGGGACTGATAAAGATCGATATAATCCGTCTGCAGCCGCTGTAATGACCCTTCTACAGCGCTCAAGATATAGGATTTTGAGAGCCCTTTCTCGTGGGGATCCACCTCGTTACCGACCTTCGTCGCTATGATCACCTTCGTTCGTTTGCCGCTTCGTTTCAGCCATTTTCCGATTATGGTCTCTGATTCTCCGCCCCTGTTTCCGGGGACCCAATTCGAGTATATGTCAGCGGTATCGATCATATTAAATCCCGCGGCCGTAAACGCATCGAGCAGACTAAACGACATCACCTCATCCACCGTCCATCCGAAGACATTGCCTCCAAAGGCGAGTGGAGCGACTTCTATTGCCGAACTGCCGAGTCTACGTCTAGTCATATTTGCCACCTCCGTGTCTGTTTCTTCTCACTCCTGCCACTGTTAACGCATCGATAAGGGTTTCTCCACTACCCGCATCTAGAGGGTCGGGCGGGATTCTGGAAGAATCCATTGCATTATCCATCTACCATATTCATATTCTTTAACAAAAATGATCTTGCTATGAGATCAGTGTAAATTTTTTTTTGTCAGTAATTCTTGTTCTTAATTACTGGCTTGGGATCCCAGTGGGCTAGCGTCCTTGAAGAGCTGTTGGACTTGGAAGTGTCTGGGATATTCCCAACTAGACCAGCAGTTTTCTTAAGACTGCCAAAAATGCGTTCTGAACCATTCAGCGGCTAGCCGCGCCACCTCTTCCAACGCTCCCGGCTCTTCAAAAAGATGTGTGGCGCCGGGTACTATCTCCAGTCGTTTTTCAGTCCTTATTACGTCGAAGGCCTTCTTGTTAAAAGATATCACTACATCATCTCTTCCCCCGACAATAAGAAGCGCCGGCGCGACGACTTTTCCTAGAGCATCTTCAGCTAAGTCAGGCCGTCCTCCTCTTGAAACAATGGCCTTGATCTCGTTGCCGAATTCGGCTGCCGATTCCAGCGCAACCGCAGTTCCCGTGCTCGCTCCGAAATAGCCCAGCTTTAGCCCTGTTGTCTCGTGTTGTGCCTTGACCCACAGTGTCGCTGCCTTTAGCCGAACCGTGAGCAAAGGAATATCAAAGCGATTCTCATAGATCTCATCCTCTTTAACGGTCAGAAGGTCGAAAAGCAGTGTGCCGATGCCCTTTTTGTGCAAAATACCTGCCACGAACCTGTTTCTTGGACTCAGCCGGCTACTGCCGCTTCCGTGCGCAAATATTACCAGGCCAGAGGCATCCTTCGGAATGGCAAGAATGCCATCGAGCTTCATGCCATCGACCGGAATCTTTATCGATTTTTCCTCAACCATCCTCATATTTCCCTTAGTGTGGGGCTCGCGATTCATCGAGAATCTCCGCCACTTCCTCATCGGTGACTCGGGCGAAATCACGATAATAATTCCCTACTGCCATGAAATCCGCTGGCGTGAAGAGACAGACGAACTCATCGACCATTAGGGCAAGCTCATTGGCAGTCTCAGGTGGAGCGGCGGGAACAGCCACGATCAGCTTTTCTATTGCCGCCTCCTTCAACGCTTTGATCGCCGCCTTCATCGTCGCCCCAGTTGCGACACCGTCATCCACAAGGATGACCGTCTTGCCCTTGAGATTTTCAATATGTCTACCGCCCTGTAGAGTCTTATCCTGCGCGCTATCTCGTCCTTCTGCCGGGATATTTCTTCGTCGATGTACTTCTTTGACTCTCCCCCGTGAGAGATAACCCTATCGTTCAAGACCACAGCGCCAGTCTCGGATATCGCACCCACGGCAAGTTCAGGCTGTCCGGGAAACCCAATCTTCCTTACGATGAGAACATCGAAAGGCGCACCGATAGTATGGGCAATCTCAAAGGCAGTAACGGCCCCACCGCGCGGCAGTGCAAGAACGAGCAACCCCTTACCAACCTTGTAATGATTTAGCTTTTTGACGAGTTGGAGCCTTGAATCTCTTCGCTCAGTAAACATCATGCCCTCCATCACTCAGAACGAAAACTACATATGCAATTTTCTCCTTTACTACTACTTTATTTTATCACCATTTCTCTGACCGTGATCGCTATTTTGTAAGGGGCAGAGAGCGTCAAGAACCCTACTGCCCAAATTTCCAGAGATATCATAAAATCAATAACTTACCAGAGGGGGAAAAAGTGCAACTGGTGAGGACCGCCCGATGATCTTTTTTGATTAGATAATTTCCTTTTGAACGTATATGGGCGCAAGCTCTTCCTGTAAAGAGCGGAGCCTGCTTGAGAACGCCAGTGAGCCAAGCACGCAGCACGCCCCACAAAGAAACAAAGTTGCAGGAGCGCCTATCCTGCCGGCCAATGCACCAGCCAGCAGGCTCCCGAAAGGGGCCGTTCCCATAAATGCCATGGCAAAAAAGCTCATAACTCTTCCCCTTTTGCCGTCCTCCACAATATTTTGCAGGACTATATTGCTTGAGGCCATCTGTACCATCATCCCGAAACCCGTAACGGACATGAAAAACAATGACAGCCATAAGAAATGGGAATGGGAGAAGGCCATGAGCCCGATCCCGAACACCACTCCTGCAACAGGGGTTGTCATCCCAAGCCGCAGTGCGCCTTTCCTTGAGGCAAGGCATATTGTCCCACCCAGCGCTCCCAGTCCCGAAGCGGCCATCAGGAAACCAAGTGTATGCGGGCCACCATGCAAAATATTGCCGGCAAACATGGGCATGAGTATCTGGCACGGCACGCCCATGAAGCTTATAAGGGCAAGCAGGAGAAGAATGGATTTGATCGAGCTGAAGCTGACCACATATGAGAATCCCTGGGCTATCTCACTCATAAAGTCTTCTCTCTCCGGCCTTTCTGGTATCCTTTCGATCTTCATTAAGAGCAGGGCCGCAAGCACCGCCAGATAACTGATCCCGTTTAAAAGAAAACACATGCCCTCTCCGACCAGCGCTATGAGAACACCCGCAAAGGCGGGCCCTATAAGTCTTGCGCTGTTAAACAATGAGGAATTCAGGGCAATCGCGTTTCCAAGGTCTTCTTTTTTTTCGATCATGTCTGGCACAAAGGCCTGTCTGGTTATGATATCAAAGGCGTTAACGCATCCAAGGAGGATACTAAGCGGGATGATGTGCCAGACGGAGACCGTTTTTGTAAGGACCAGGGCGGCAAGCGCAAAGGCCTGAAGCATGGAAAGGGTCTGTGTAATTACAAGCACCCGGCGCTTGTTCCACCTGTCCGCCAGCGCGCCCGCAAAAGGCGCAAGCAGAAAAGAGGGTATCTGCCCGGAAAAACCCACGATCCCCAAAAGCAGGGCTGAATGTGTAATCCGGTAGACAAGCCAGCTCATGGCTATCTGTTGCATCCATGTGCCAATTAAGGAAATGCCTTGGCCAGCAAAAAACAGACGGTAGTTCCTGTGTTTCAGGGAACGAAATGCGGCAAAACTCATCATTAAAACTTCACCTCTTGAATTTATCTCAAAGCCAATAAAAAGCCCTTAAACGGCAAATTTCACGAATAACAAATTGCCAACCGTCGGGCACATGTCCATATATGATAACATGCCTGCCAAAACCACACCTTGGCCGTTAGACATAACTTCTCATGGGGCAAGAAAAGCTCCCAGGTTTTTAGCGCCTTCATGAACCTCAGATCGACTTCAAACCGTATGTTTCTCTTCAAATGCCCCGCTGGTCCACATTCACAATTATTTGACATTCTCAGATAATACGTTAAGCTTTAATTGCAGAAGTGAGGCTGAATACTTGAGGAGGTTAACTATGGATGATGTCAAGCGTATTCTTGTTGTAAGCAGGATGACGACATACTGTAGAAAGGCTGTGCATTATGGAGTTTCGCTGTCTCAAAAATATGGAGCTGAGCTTCTCGTTGTCCATGTG
>DMNE01000012.1:0-198 GCA_003453735.1 Nitrospiraceae bacterium
AGGAAAGTACCAGTCAACGGCAGAGCGGATCGGCAATAGAATTAATGCAGTCCATCAATGGTGGTATGGAAATTAAAAACGATGGAGTCATTAATAAATCTTGATTGGTGGTCGAGGATTGTAGAAGTAAGTAGCCTTTTTTTAATTTTTCTTGTTGAGACGGTCCTATTTATTCTCATAAAGAAGTCTAAATTGTTA
>DMNE01000012.1:245-5837 GCA_003453735.1 Nitrospiraceae bacterium
GAGTGATATTACTGTTGATAGATTTTGTAAAGAACAGACATCATCAACTAAACACTAGAAATAGAAATATATGAAGACTATCAATATAAAAAGGCATGCTCAGCATGAGTGCAGGGTGATTTCATTTCAGCAATGACGCGAACGGCAATATGACTTCCATGATGCCTGGCAAACCGGCGCATCTTTTCGACTATACGCCTGTTGACCTTACGNNATATGACCTCGATAGAAGGCCAACTGAAGTTGACCAGCCGGCGGGCTCGACCCTTGCGCCTTTGTCTGATAATTCGGAGAATATGCACGTAGTCGGCAGGCCCTGAAAGAAATCGCGGGAGCTGCTGCTGGAATTGGCGCAGCTGCTGTTCTGGTTACTGTTGGCGCGCCTGCAGCTGTTATTGGTGCCGGTGTTGCTCTTGCTTCAGCAGGTGGTGCAATGCTGCAAAATTATATAGACGACATAGCAGACGACCCTACTACCAGTGAGGAATTCCAGCTGCAATTGTTAGAAACAAAATATAAAGAAGAGAAGCGGATTGACGATATGATAAAGAAGACCGATATTATGTTAAATGAAGACGTAAAGGCTAATAATGGGTGCAATTAACTCATATTGGATAAGAGTAAGAAAAGGATTAATTATTGCCAATTTAATTCTGGATTGTTTTTTTATTATTTTAGGAGTAATACTGAACGGGATAATAAAGGGTTTTGTATTTGGATTATTAATGTCTGTGTTGATGCTTCCGGTATGGGGTCTTGCTCTGTTAATGGATTACAGTGCCTTAAGGAGAGCCTTTAAGAGATATGGAAAGATTGATTACAATCTTGAGCAGTATCGCGAAATCGAGGTTGCCTGTAATAGAGAGACAGCGTTTAATTGGGCGATGGAGAGCTTAAAAGAACTAAAAAACGTCCATGATATAGAGTTCGATAGATTCCACGGTGTTATTGAGGCCCGAATAAGAAAATTTTTGAAGACTGAACGCTCTGCCATAATTGTGAAAATTGGAAATGGAATAAATAATAATTTGATCGTTTCAATCTCAAGCACTCCTCTTTTTCNNCATTTTCGATCAGGCGCTTAATTTAAAAAATGTTGAAGAATTCAGCGCCATATTCAGTAAAAAAATTAAGGAGTGTGATATCCAGAGCAAGCAAGGGCGGATGTAGATTCTTCCGTTGAATTTGCGGATTCAAATTAAAAGGATCGGGATTCTCCAATCAGTTGCTCTCCCCAATGGAACGCAAATATCGTATATTATAGATGGACAAAACAGGAGAGTCGGAAAGCAGGTAAATGGGGTGCTGGTGCAGGGATTTCTCTATGAGAATCAACTAAGGCCAGTTGCCGAATTGGACGGGAACGGCAACATCGTTTCTCAGTTCATTTACGGAACAAAGGTAAACGTCCCGGATTACATGATCCGGAACGGAAACACGTATAGAATTATTACGGACCATCTTGGCTCTCCTCGACTCGTGGTTGACGTTGTTACCGGCCAGATTGCACAGCAGCTATCTTATGACGAATTCGGAAATGTGACCTATGATTCCAATCCTGGTTTCCAGCCGTTTGGGTTTGCAGGAGGATTGTACGACAAAGATACTGGGCTTGTTAGATTTGGAGCGAGAGATTATGATGCATACATCGGAAGATGGACGGCAAAAGACCCGATTGGGTTTAAGGGTGGAGATGTCAATTTAATGACCTATGCTTTAAATAATCCTATTCGTTTTATTGATCCGTCGGGACTTGATGTAACCATTAATATCAATAGAACCACTTATACCGATACTACTATCGAAGGTACAATCAACGTTTCCAGCACGGCAACAGATGCAACATTTTCCGGACATACTCTGGAGAATATCAACCCGCCCAATACCGATTTACCAGTTCCAACGGGTACGTATTCTGCATTCGTGAGAAAAGATTATTCTCCAAATAGAATTCAACTAAATGACGTCCCGGGTGCTTCTGGTGTTCAGATTCACGTCGGGAATGATGTATCTGATGTTCACGGTTGTTTTGCAGCTGGAACATCCACTAAAGAAAACTCGATAAGCGGAAGTAGGAATGCTATGAATCAAATAAATAAGATCATCTCTGCCGACGGTAGTGGGAATATAACGATAAATATTACTGGCTATGTCTTTAGTGGCGGGCGATGGCAATAAAACGCCTATGAAAAGAATTAATAAATATTTGATACTTTTTATATTGTTTTGGGGATATCTTTCCATGAATGCGTATTGCAGTTCACCATGGGCTGAATTTTTGAGAAACCCTGACAAAGTTGGCTTAACCAAGCTGGAGAACGCCATTGCTACACGCGCACAGCACTGTAGTTGGGGTAATCCCAGTAACCANNTGATAAAGGAAATGAGTCGGCATTCCGTGCTGCTTTGATGGTCTCTAAATGCTGGGATGGCGGCGATCTAGAGGATTTTTATCGAAGCAGTGGAATATTTTTTGAGAGACAACCACGCGTTTTTTTGAAGATAATGAGGGAGAGAATAATTCCAGATTCAGAACTCGAATCTTTATTTACCTCGTTGCCATTATATACTGTGGATAATATAGACCTTCGGATATCCATGATTGAAAAAAGAATTGAAATATTAAAGGATATTAGTGATCCATCATTAATTGAAATAAATAGGAAGGGCATTTCTTTTCTGGAGAAAGCAAGAGAAAATCTTAATAGAGAAAAAAGTGACGATGACCATTGAAAAAGTGAACGCAGAACGGAAAAGGGGACAACGGTTCTATTAAATGAGAGATTCAGTGGCCAGGCGGTTTTAAAGTACAGTTATGATTCCTCAAAAAGGAGGCTGAAATCGCAANNCTGGACGAGCCTTACAGGGTCTTAACGGCAAAAGACCCGATTGGGCTTAAAGCCGGCGCTGTAAATCTATTTACTTACAGCGTAGGGGATCCGATTAACCTATATGATCCAAGCGGGCTACTAAGCCGAGATGACTATGTAACAATTGCAACATCCAGCGCTGATCTGGCTCTAGCCTATAGATCTATTCCGCAGCTTACCTCGCCTGCTAGTGCTGCTATAGTTAGCACGAGCATCATTTTAGATAAAACCAATATTCTTTCGACCTTTGTCCCTAGTTCTCAAGGTAAAGACATTGCAAGCACTGCGCTTAATATTGGAGGCGCAGCAGCAGGGGTTGTTGGTGGAAGTGCTGTATCAGTTGCAGGGAGCGGGTTTGCACTCGGTTATGGCCTGGGCTCATGGGCTGATAGGAAATTCGGAGTCGGAGACTATTGGGTCACTAAGATTTTTGACTGGCTGCATCCGAGAAAGCCTTGCCCCTGATCATCATGAGGTTACAGGAAACCATAAAGGCATGTTACAAAAAAATTGCTTCTAAAGAGACATGGCAGAGAGTCAGTTATCTCATGCGATATCATGATCCAGGAGAGGTTCGGCGTATTTCAAAGGAAGATTATGTTCCTTTTGCGCTTGCAATCGTGATAGCGTTTTTAGGAATATCGGCAGTGATTTTTATTATTTTTCTGATACGAAAAATATTCGGAGCTTGATCAATAGCAATATAGGCAATGCGTTTAAAAGGAAAATCTTCTTCTTTAAGCTCTCGTTAAATGAGGTTGACTTGAGCGTCATCGCAGGGAATTGACTAATTCTTGAGGATTGTACAGTTATGATTCTTCAAAAAGGCTACCCAGATTCCGGCTCACTGAGAAGCCCCAGGACGCGACAAAAGGGGGCAAGACATACAGAAATTGAGGGAATGCCGGTGTCATCATACTGAATTATTCCGTTTGTAATCTGCATAATCCTCACGATCTAGATTTGTGCGGTGTACTGTGAGTACTAAACGTCAGCCGTGCTTTCCTGATTTCGACAGGTTACAGGTGGACTCCTAGTTCAAATAGCTGCAAATGCAGACCCTGGCGATCGATCAATAGTCAGCCTTGGTTTCTATTTCCCATGCAGAATATCCATCCACCTGATGGCCGCGGTATCACTGATCTTACCCAAATAGATTTGCGTGGTCTTCAGATCCTGATGTCTGAGAATGACCTTGGAGATGATCTTCAGAGGTACCCCGTTTCTGCTAGCGTATGTCGCTGAATGCCGGCGCAAATCGTGAGGTGATATCTTGACATTCAGCTTTCTTCCCAGTCCGGTGACTAGATTTCTGGCCGCAGTATAGCACAGTGGAAATACTCTGTCTTCAGGCGACATCTGTTTGATTTGNNTTATGAGTTTCCTGCCAGAGACATCAGAGGCTCGAAGACTGAGGACTTCCCCGATTCTCAGCCCGCAGCGTGCCTGAAGCTCTAAAATCAGCCGGTCTCTGAGGCTTCGTGAATTAAAGATGATCTCGTCCACTGTTTCCTTGTCCAGTATCTTCCGTGGGCGGCGGTAGACGTTCTTGAATGCCTTGAACAGTACTCCGGCGTTGTACGGGTTCTTGATGTTCAGATTAGACTTTTCAATGACGTAATTGAAAAGCGCTTTGATCTGAGCGTAGCGAAGATGACGAGTGGATCTGCTCAGAGTTGCGGTGCATTCCTCAAGAAACTTACCAATATCATCGGACGAAACGGAGACCACCTCGTGCCGAGAGAATCTTGCTCTAAACCGTTCTAGGAACTTTCCATAGCTCTTCAGCGTGCTTTTCCTGACGGTAACAATTTGATGCTTTTCAAAGAGTTCTATGGCTTCTTGGACAGTCATGTTCATACCTCCTTAATGGTTGGTAACGTTCGCCCGGGTCTGCATACCACCATTATAGGGCAGGAATCACCTCAAGGGCAGCAAACCTAGAATCTGGTTTTGGGTTTGCGTTAAACTAGCCGCCGTGGATTTTGACCAAACAATTTCGCTTCTCAACAGGACTTTAACTGCTAAAGACCCGGATACGTTCAGCAGTTCCTGGGTGCTCAAGCACGCTCCGAGATGCTATCGGTTTATTTGTAGGAATATTAGAACAGAGACCGGCCGCATAGACTGGGATAGGGTTACTTTCGCCTTGGAGAAGAAGTTCCAGCGTCGTTGGATGCCAGAGCGCAAATCAAAAAACCTGGCTCCTTATGAGGATTCATTTGAGGTTGACGCGGTCCTTAACAAATACTCGGACAAACTCTATGTCTTTCTTGCTCCTTCTGATCGGACCGACAAGGCCATACGAAACAGTATCAGTATTTCCCTTGTTCGCCTTGCCCAGTATGGAAATCTGTTGGCAAAGCAAGAGGCCATGAAACTTGTCGGGTACACTATTGAGGGCTGGATTGAGCGTTATCGTTTCATGTCCAGATGGAGGAGTTACGATGAGGAGGTCCAAAAACAGCTTGAAAGATGTATTCGTCGTTACCGTTATTCAGGCTCATTTTTGCATTATCTATTTTGCACTCTTCAATACGCGGGAAGAGGTCTGCCGCCGATTTATGAATATTCATTGGATGAGCCCGTTGCCTTTGGCTCGGGGAAATCTTGGCTTGAGAATGTCTATGAAGATGTTGAGACGAATGAAATTCGTATCCACGGATGGTAGTGTGTTCCCTTGCAATGAAGAATTCGATTGCGGCCGCGCCTCAGGCGCGGC
>DMNE01000504.1:0-1475 GCA_003453735.1 Nitrospiraceae bacterium
CTTCGTTTATACTCCTGTTCATAACAGCCTCCACCGGCTCCTTGATGTTCATCCGGAGGTTCTCACGGATCCTGTCGAAGACAACGACCGTATCCGTGAGGGAATACCCTGCAATGGTAAGAAGGGCAGTTACGAGAATAAGATTTATCTCTTTCCCGAGGAAAAAAAAGACCGCCAGCACTGCAAGCACATCATGGAAAGTTGCTACCGTGGCACCGACCGCGAAATCGAATTTGAATCGGATGGCGATGTAGACAAGTATGCCGAGTGTCGCCATGGCGATGGCCTGTGCAGCATCCCTCCTGAGTTTTCCGCCGACCTTAGGGCCGATCACTGTATTCGAATCGACTACATATTTGTTGTCGGGAATCTTCTGACTGATAACCCCCGTTATGGTGTCCGATACCTGTCCCAACTGTTCGGTCTTTTTCACCCTGATGAGTATCTTTTGTACGGCAGGCAGTTCCTGGAGGTCAAAATCCCTGACGCCGCTGTCTTCGAGGGCTTTTCTCAACTCGTGGAGGCTTATCGGTCTTTCGAACTTGAGCTGCATCGCCGTGCCNNATCCCAATGATCGAGAGGATACCGGAGAATATGAACGCATATTTTCTTTTTCCAAGGAAATCGATCTTTGTGTTCTTAATGAGTTCTAACATCCCGCCTCCTATATGCTCAACTTCCTGACCTCTTTCCTACTGTTGATGAGGTCGAATACCGATTTTGTTCCTATAAGTGCTGTGAAGAGGTTTATGGCAACGCCGAGACTTAGGGTTACTGCAAAACCCTTTATCGGTCCTGTTCCGAACTGAAAGAGAACAGCGGCGGTGATGAGC
The DNA here is from genome assembly GCA_003453735.1 of Nitrospiraceae bacterium. Taxonomy (GTDB): domain Bacteria; phylum Nitrospirota; class Thermodesulfovibrionia; order Thermodesulfovibrionales; family UBA9159; genus UBA9159. The sequence goes on from DMNE01000504.1 coordinate 834, forward strand.
GTCGTCACATGGGAGTCGAATATGGTCCAAAAGGCCTTGTGATATCCNNAACATCAGGACGTTGGAATCTACCGCCATTCCGATGGCAAGAATGATACCCGCGATACCCGGCATCGTCAGTGTGGCATTCAGCAACGCCATTGCACCGATGAGGAGTATTATGTTGAGGATAAGGGCGAAATCGGCGATGACTCCTGAAAGTCTGTAATAGATGAGCATAAAGAGTACCACAAGAGACGTACCTATAATACCTGCCCGCTTGCCTGCCGCGATGGAATCTGATCCCAGTGACGGCCCCACTGTGACATTCTGGAGCGTCTTTAATGGCGCCGGAAGCGCGCCGGCCCTGAGCACGATCGCAAGATCTCTTGCCTCGTCCATAGAGAATCTGCCGGTGATCTGAGCATTTCCTCCTGATATCCTCTCCTTGATCACCGGGGCTGAATAGATCGAACCGTCAAGGATTATGGCAAGCCGTTTATTCACGTTTGCAGCGGTAATCTCTTCAAACAGATTTGCGCCGGCTGCATTGAACGTAATCGAGACATAGGGCTCATTGAATCTCTGATCAATAGAAACCTTTGCGTCAGAGAGCAGGTCTCCGGTCATCAATGTCTGTTTTTTCACAAGGATCGGCCTTTT
>DMNE01000504.1:1516-1772 GCA_003453735.1 Nitrospiraceae bacterium
TCAGCAGCTACAGGTGCTGTGTCGTCAACCAATTTAAATTCGAGTTGCGCGGTTTTTCCGATTATCTCTATCGCCCTTTTGGGGTCCTTTATCCCCGGGAGCTGAACAACGATTTCATTGGTGTTCTGACGTTGAATCGTCGGTTCCGCAACGCCGAACTGATCGATTCTGTTGCGGATGGTCTCGAGAGCCTGATCAGTAGCCGTATCCTTTATTCTGGTTGCCTCCTTGTCGGAGAGTTTATAGACCAGTTTCG
>DMNE01000504.1:1822-2696 GCA_003453735.1 Nitrospiraceae bacterium
CGTAATGACTGTTCAATCCTCTCCGTTGTTATCTCAACAGCCCTGTCTCCTTCAACCTCAAAGACAAGATGAACTCCCCCTTGGAGGTCAAGTCCTAAAGTTATCCCCTTGCTCGGCATCGTGTTCTTCCACCATTCAGGCATATACCGGAAGAGCGGTGTGTTGGGAAGAAAGCATATGATGGCAATAAGAATGAAAAAACCGATCAGAGCAAATTTCCAGAGAATCTTCTTCTTCATTGTGTCTTCCTGACCTCCTCAGCCATTCTATTGAGTTGTTTGATAAACGGATTACATTCGCAGACAATGACCTGCCGCCTCTCTGCAACCGGCCATCCTTGCGGGGGTTGTTCGAAGCACTTTATCGCCGGGAAAAGATAACCCGATACCTGAAGCCTTGTTTCACGTTATCCCAAGCACAAAGGCATCTGTCTGCCGGCTCGACGTCCCGCCAGTTTCATCGGGTTCCGCGATGGGGCCTGGACCTTTGTCAATCCTCCTCTGACGCAGGTCTGACGGATGCGATATATCCTTTTCCAAATTTCACCTTTACATTCTCCGATATCTTCAGTGTTACGGTGTTGGAGGCAACCTTGTCCACAACGGCATAAATACCGCCGGATGTGACTACTTTGTCGCCCGGCTTCAGGTCTTCGATCATCTGTTTATGTTCCTTTGCCCTTTTCTGTTGAGGCCTGATAAGAAGAAAATAGAAAATGACAAATATGAGGATGAGCGGCAAGAAGCTTGTAAACATTGCCGTAGGACCTCCTCCCTGTCCTGCTTGCGTCGCTGGGCCCATTGCATAAGCGATATCTGACACCATGGAACACCCCCGAAATTTAATTTAATATAGTAAACATTTCAGTGCATTT
>DMNE01000312.1:0-10687 GCA_003453735.1 Nitrospiraceae bacterium
GAGACGCCGCTGCTGCTCATCAAGCAAACTGTAAAATAAGATGCAATACAATTATCGCATCCACGGAGGTCGCTCTCAATAATTATCAAACGCTTCACCGGTAATGATGGAACGCAGTGTACCCCTCGCTACGCCTCAAAACCGGAGGATAGGAGCTGAGGTAATTTCTCCCGATACTCGTAGCAAAGGTCATGGCGGAGCCTCTCAAGGTTTTTTTCGGTTATCTGCAACAACCGGAAATAGATTCTCTCCCCTACCCGCCTTCGTCTTAAATCCTGTTAGGCGATGACTCGTCCCAGTCGCATGATTGGCGGTTTCAGAGGGGATTTTTCATTAACCGGCTTTGCACATCCACACTCTTTCCTTTTTTGGAGGAGGAAACACGTTTGTAAGTGCCATCGGGTTGCAAGATGCGCGCATGCGTGTTGTCTTTGAGATAAGTTTCAAGAACGTGGTCTCGCAGGTGGCGGATATGTTCCTTGCGTTCGACAGGAAATACCACCTCCACGCGACGGTTGAGATTGCGTTGCATCAGGTCCGCGCTTCCCAACAATATTTCCTCATTGCCATCATTGTGAAAATAAAAAATGCGGCTGTGCTCCAGGTAGCGCCCAAGGACGCTGATGACTTGTATATTTTCGCTTATCCCCTCCAGTTTGGGGACCAAACAACAAATACCCCGCACCAATAAATCCACCTTGACGCCCGCCTGGGATGCTGCGTACAGCATCTGGATCATGCGCTGGTCCACGATGTGGTTCACTTTAATGATGATGTGTCCTTTTTTGCCATTTTGGGCATGGGTAATTTCGCGTTGGATGAATTCTTCAAGCTTCTTGCGTAAGTTGACCGGCGCGATCAGCAGTTTTTGATAATCCTGTTTCGCAGAGTAGCCCGTAAGGTAATTGAAGAGATCGGTTGCATCGGCCCCTATGGCTTCATCGCAGGTGAACATGCCTATATCTTCATAAACAAGCGATGTGACGGCGTTATAGTTGCCGGTCGCCAAGTGCATATAACGGCGGATGCCGTCACCTTCCCGGCGTACCACCATGATGATTTTGCTGTGGGTCTTCAACCCGACCAAGCCATAAACGACATGCACGCCAGCCTGTTCAAGTGCGAGGGCCCAGCCTATATTACTTTCCTCATCAAAGCGGGCCTTCAATTCCACCAGGACCGCAACCTGTTTGCCACGCTCCGCAGCTTCCAGCAGGGCTTCGACAATGGGAGAATTCTGCGCAACGCGGTATAAGGTTTGTTTAATCGCCAGCACATTGGGGTCCCGTGCTGCCGCGATCAGAAAGTCGATCACTGGGGAGAATGAATCGTAAGGGTGATGTAAGAGAATATTTTCCTCGTGGATTACTTCAAAAATATGGTCGGGCAGCGAAACGTTCCTGAATTGTTTTGGTATAGCCGGTTTATAAGGCGGAAATTTCAAGTCAAAGCGGTCCACGCTGCTGTAAATTTGATAGAGACTTGCCAAACCCAGGTGGCCCGTCGAAGCATAAATGTCAGCCGGGTTGGCTTCCAGATGCTCGATCAACAAATCACGGATTTGTTTGGGCATGGTTTCGTGGATTGCAACATATACCACCGATCCAAATTTACGCTTTCGGACACTTTGCTGCATGGCTTCCAGCAAGTCGTCGGCTTCGAGTTCTTGAATTTCGAAGTCAGCATCTCGAACAATTCTGAAGGGATGCGCTTCTACGACTTCCATGCCAGGAAAGAGCAGTGCGAGATTGGCGATGATAATTTGTTCCAACCAGACAAAATAGTGATGATGGGGTACCGTCCCATCTTTGCGGGAACTGCCGGATGACCGTTTGACCGGCACAAGGCGTGGAAGGGTATTAGGGACTTTAATTCTGGCAAATTTTTCCACGCGCTTCTGGGAGTGGATAACGATGGCAAGGTTCAGGCTTAGGTTTGATATATGCGGGAAGGGGTGTCCGGGGTCGACCACAAGAGGTGTTAGAATCGGAAAGGCAACATCGTGGAAAAATGTGTCAACCCGTTCACGCTGGGCATCATTCAATTCTCTGTAGTCGAGGATATGGATGCCGGCGATCTCCAGTTGAGACAGGAGTTTACGTTGATAGCATTGCTGAGCCTCCCTAAAAAGCTCGAGGGCGCGTTTGCGGATAGCTGCAAATTGTTCACGTGGCGTCATTCCGTCTGGAGTGATTTCGTTGATGTTGGCTTCCACAAGCTTACGGATCCCGGAAACGCGCACCATAAAAAACTCGTCCATATTCGAACCGAATATGGAAAGGAATTTTACACGCTCAAGCAGCGGGTTCGTTTCATCCTGGGCTTCTTCCAACACACGGCGCTGGAATTCAAGCATACTTAGCTCTCGGTTGATATACGGGAACGCGTTGAGTTGTACGTTGGTATTCATTGGGCGATAGCTAATGGGCCAACATGGCAGGAGCAGCAAGCCATTCCAGAGTAGCGCACCGATCGTAGATAAGTTTGTCTATAGATAGGCGGCACAATCCACCTTTCTTAACGACGATAGACAGGGAATGGTCGCCAGCCACGAGAACAGAAATCAGGCCGCTGAGATAAGGTTCGTGTCCCACGAGCATCAAGTTATCCACTTTGTATTTTTTGTTGATTTCGGTGATCAATCCCTTTGGAAGCCCAGTGGGAGTCAGAGTTTCGGTGAGAACGAGTTGTTTCTTTTTGAGGCCTAAGGCTTTGGCAACAATCCCGGCTGTCTCAAGCGCACGCGCATAGGGACTGGACAGGATCAAATCTATTCCGAAACCCAATTTTTTCAGGTTCTCAGCGATGTTCTCCATTTTCATCTGCCCCTGTTTTGAGAGTGGCCGCAGACTGTCATTGGGATACCTAGCCTCATCCCGTTCCTCGGCAATGGCATGACGCAAGATATATAGTTTCATGACACCTCAACGAGCGGCAGGTTGCCACACGCAAATTCTGCGGGGCTTCTTCGCTGGGTTCCTTCCCGCACCATATTAGTTCGCTGCGGTAATTCCGCCAACGGCTTTCCAGCCGTGTAACCCTGCAGGCTGGCCGTCGTATTTAAGATCTCCTTATGATCATTCTTTTTGCGCCCGAATTTCAAGAGAGATGCCAAACACCTCTTTGAAAAGCGACCGCCGTTTCATCAGCGCCCATTCCTCGAACATCAGGTCGCCGTTTCCCTGTAAGTGCAGAATCCAACCCTTCTTCGCTTTTTCAATGGTCACCCCTTTCACCCGCCCCGTATGGGTAACATCCATCCCATCGGCCAAGCGCATCAATGCCGAAAGCTTGGTTACCAGCAGGCGATCTTCTTGAGACAGTTCTCTGAAGTTTTCATCATCGACTGAGGGGAACGCTTTTCGATGGTACCGAACAAGATTAGCAACGATTTTTTGCTGGCTCGTAGTCAAACCGATCAGGCGGTTGGCAGTAAGCAAATAGTGGCCGTGCTTGTGGTGGTCAATCGTATTGATGAAATGGCCGATATCGTGCAGCAGGGAAGCGACTTCCAGCAGGAGCAGGACTTCTTCGTCCAACTTGTGCAGTTCTTTCGTTTGGCGGAACAAACTCGCAGCAAGCCGGCACACAAGGCTTGCATGCTCACCATCGAACTGGTATTTGGTTCCCAGCCGCATCGCCGACTCCCAGACCTGTTCCCGGCGCGGAGGATGCGGAACCTGGGAGAGTTCCTCGGCCAAGTCAAGCAGAACGCCGTCTTTCAATCCCACATGAGGAATCGTGACTTCTTTGACTCCTGTTTGCTTAGCGATCATGTGCATCATGATGGTAGCAGGCAAAATCACATCGGCGCGGTCGGGTCTCAGTTTGAGTTTACCGATGCGGTCACTGTAACTCATTTGCTCCAGCCGCTCGATCAATTTTTGGAGTTCATCTACGGTGATGACCTTGTCGCTCGAACCTTTGAAGAGTCTCTGGCGCAGCTTGCCCATCTCTTCCACATTGCCGCCTGTACCGATGCATAAGTCAACCGGTTCGCGGCCGATCGCCTGCTCGATCCGTCGTCGGTTAGTTTCGGCATATTCATGGATGTGCAGGTTGAAGGCCGAGTTTGTCTCATTTGAGATGGGTTGGAGGTTGCCTTTGGTCTTTAGTTTATTCAGCAAGCGCACCGTCCCCATGTTATAACTGTTTGTGTAAACGATATTGCGTCCTTTAGTAACAGTCACTTCCACACTGCCGCCGCCGATGTCAACCAGCACGGCACGCTTATTCTGAAGTTCTACCACATCGGCGATTGCCAGCGCAATCAGGCGGGCCTCATCGTCTCCGCTGATTACTTCGATCCGAATGTTGCTGCTGCTGCCTATGCGGTTGACCAGGATATCGCCATTGGCGGCTTCGCGCATGGCGCTCGTAGCGATGGCGCGTAAGTGCGTCACCCCGAACGCGTCAGCGATGCTCCGAAAACGGTTGAAGGCATCAACCGCGGCCTGGATGGTTTCCTCATGGATAAATCCGTCGGCAAACACATCCTGACCCAACCGCACCGGGATACGAATGTTTTCTACATGCTCAACTTTCCAATCAGCATCCACACGCCCCACAATCATCCTAATGGCATTGGAGCCAACGTCAACAGCAGCTATATTTTGCATATATGAAGTCAGCCTTGTCCAAGATAGATTTTTGAAAAAACCCTCGATCCGGATAATATAGTTGTAGCCAGCAAAAATAAAGCTCAGATCGGAGGACTGAATAAATAAGTTTACCAGTATTTTCAGCCAAAATCTATCGCTTTTTTGCGCGAATAGAGTTTGAAAAGACAGTGGAAAAAACGAAAGCAGATAATAAGGCAGAAGGATTCACCTGTTGGGGACAGTTTGTGTCAATGGGAGAGCAGAAAAAACTGGGGGCTAAGCGGTAGCCGCCTCGTGATGCCTGCACGGCCGGGCGTATGCATCGTAGAGTTTCGTACCATTCGTCATGCAGAACTTGGTGCGGTTCGGAAGCAGTTGGTGGTTCAGCCTCGGGTTTTTCCTGCTCTCTGAAAAGGCTAAGACCTAATTTCACTAACACCATTTTGCCTTGAAAAAATGGTTTTTCATGTGTTATGGTCTTACGATGCTTGAAAAAGTGATTTCCTATCAGCCAGTCCAGCTTATCGATCTGGTATGGCAATGAAACAACGGGCATTACATTTTCTGTTTGTCTTACTCCTATGCCTCTGTTTGTCCCCTCATACCGCAATTGGTACTGAATTGAAAGATGCCTCGAGCTTCTTGATCGAAAAGATTCCACAGAGGCCATACATGGCGATGACGGGATCAGCATTTGCCCGGTACGTGTCCGGGATGGACAGAGCCGGGCGAGAGCACGCCATCGTTGATGAGCTGCTCAAAGGAAATATTCCTGATTTCCTTAGAAAATTGAAACCGGTTCGGTTTATCCAAAGATTCGCTGACGGTAAAACGACGACAGCGACCATCTTCGCGATGCCCGACTATCTGGCGATCGGTTCTGATCAAGACTACCTACTCATACCGATGAACCTTTATTCAGCTATTGAAATAGCGGTAAAATTCGGGTTCATCCTGCCGACGAGAAAGATAGTTGACGCCATTTTCAAGCAATCCGACGGGCACTTTCCACCAGAGCCGATGCAGGCAGGTCCCCAAATGACATCTACTGAATACTATTTGAGACATAATCAAACAATCGAGGAACAACGCCTGACTATGGGGTTTTCGCTGGGTGAGTTGGTTTCCGGTCACAAAAAAGATGTTGTGCTGACGAACCGGTTGGCTCGAACGATCGGGAAAATCGCGATCTATGGCTGGCATCGTCTCTCGGGTGTTCCCATTCAGCCGCTCAGCACGGTTCATAATGCAACTTATGCGGATTACAGCCATGGGATACGGCTCGTGAGCGATACCGTCCTAATCGACAATAAACCGCAATCGATTTATGATGTTTTGAAGGATCCCAAGCTGTCGAGTCTGCTGAGCGATGAGGGTATAATAGGAATAATGGGGAATATTCGACAGTTCCTGCCCGTCAATCCTAGAGAGCAGGACGGACCGAGAACAATCCTTAGTGATTTGAAGGGAAGCTCTTCACCCTGAAAGGCATCATTACCTCTTTTGGTACGATTTTGACCCCCTGCACTTTTCTACTCTTGTTTTATGGTCTTACAGCAGCGAAACCCGAGGTGATAGTTCTCATGGCTGTGTGTATCCATCACCTTAGTTCCATGCCAGAACGGCGCCCGCCATCTGCACCAGTCAGGATGGGCGTAGTAGGTGTCGAAAACGAACCAACTGCCCTTCATCTCTGTATAACCGAGTTCCGTGCTGCCCCGACTCGCCATCTGGCTCTCATTGAGAGGCAGGTTCATATGTTCAGCAGCGTTTCCCTCGAGATCATAAACTCCTAACTTGCTGACGCACCCAGGAAAGCTCCCCGAGGGAAACGTGTTTGACCCGCAGCCGGTCCAGCTTCCTCCATTGCACCCGGGGGTTTTATGGCTTGAAGTGGCACAAATTCCTTTCTCATAATGGTCACCATAGGCCCAAACTTTGTGGGTGCCGTACTCTCGGTTATGGGCTGCCCGCATCCTTGCGATCGCGACGTTGGAACTGACGCCTTTCGCGAGATCGAAGCGATAATCGGGCGGCAGGAGAGCGCCAGCACAAGCACCTTCCCATTCATGGGCGTCACAAATTCGCTTTCCCATGGCTTCGCATATGAGGGCAGCTTCGCGTGCGCGCACCCAGACCACCGGGTATACACAGGGGATATCGGGGAATTCGAACTGATCGATACACGCCTTTGCGTTTTCCGCTTTTTCCGTGGACGGATCATACAGTGGCGCCATATACTTTGCCCCGCAGATCTTCTCGAATGTGGCGTTATCGTATTTGACCGCCAATCGGTCGAGTTTTTCCTGACACTCCTGAGGAGTCATTGGATGTTCCGTTATTGCTGGGTCTCCTTGACCGGCGTAACCGGACGAGCGGAATATCGCCCGAATAGACTCAATCTGCTCATCGGACAGGCCGTCCACCTGTTGAAGCTGTTTAAACAGGACTTCGTTTCTTTCTTTGAGAGACTCGGCGGTGGCCGGGGGTTGAATGACGAGGCCCAGACATACAAAGAATAGAATGCTCACTAAAAACACTCGATACGTTTTCATGGCATCTCCTTTCGCGTCAGATAGAAAAAGTCTCTGTCATCGGCATAGCCGAGGAAACGAGGGACGTACCGCCCTTTCACGGTGATATCCACTTCGCTCATCCCTCGGATCAGATGCTGAACATAAAGGTTCGCATCATTCCTTTTGTAGATGGCAAGGTACGTATGAACCAAGGCATTCATATCCAGAAGCATAGCGTAACGACACTGGTAGGCCTGAAAGACGCGGGCCATCGCCGAAGGCGTTGCGCTCCAGAAAAAGGCATAAAGAAGAAATCTCCTCCCTCTGAATTCCTGCAAGCCAACACCTGCGCGCATCGCCCGAAGCTTCATATCCTCCGAGCCGGACCAGTTCCCTGGCCCCCATCGCCCAACAAGCGAGCCTGGAACCGACAAGTGAGAAGCAGGGTCAACCCCCGCTATTATGGGGACACCATTCTGGCGGGCATATCTGACTCTTGGAAGAAGATCGTTGTCCGACTCAGTCCAGGTTTTCATCTCAGTGGAACCGTCGTTAAGCACATAAATCGTGGCGAGCTCTGGTTGAAGCCTGCTGAACACTACGCCGTTTTCTAAGAAGCCATAGTGACTGCCCCGATTCTTGAAAGCAAGCGGCCCATATTTGAACGCTCCATGCACACGCTTGAACCCTCCTGTAAAAGTAGCAGCTGTGTGCGATATATCCGTCGGACTGACAAGGCCCGTCCGCACCAAAGGAGCACTGGTGCCGATCCCATCAGGTCCGGGAAAGGCTAAGTTCCTCATTTGATCGGGGATGTGCGAGGACCAGCCCACTTCGGGATGCTCGGTCCCAAGGCTGTAGTGTAAATCGAAACGACCCAGATCGAAAGCGACAAGATACACAAGCCCCTCTAATTCAACGTTGTCCAAGCCATTGACCACGTTTCTGTAGCTGCGCATAACCTCCGGTGCGATCAGCTTCGGTACGATCACGCTGACATAGATGCCCGGATTCTCTTTTGCGGGATACCAGACTCCAGGCGCCATGCCGTTTGGACTTGGTTGCCGTATTTCAATACCGAGATCGGTCGGTTTCACGGTGCGATTGCCTTCCCTTGGATCTAACGAGGCGGACGCAGGTCCGCTGTTTGCCTCTTCCTGTGACAAACGCTCTGAGGGCCTCTCTTGCACCTTTTCCTCCGCCTTCCTCTCGTAAAGGTATGCAAAAAAAGTGTCCCGCACGAAGGAGACGATTTCCTCTCCACCGGGTACATTTTTTCGTAGGAATTCCGTCACCGCCTCTATTGGTGTTTGATGCCCTTTCGTAGGATTGCGTGCATAGAGTTTCCCGTCGCACAACGGTGCGTAGGGAACTCCCGACTTCCTGGCTTGCGTCAAACGGTCGCGGGAATTTCCTGCCCAGAGCTCACACACAGATCGATCCTTACCATGATCGATGGCAAGCCCAGAGGGATTGTGGCTGTCCAGCGCAAGTCTCTGCTTTTCGGGATCTGCATTCTCCAAGTGGTAAGACTCCGTTACACCGCCTCTCCAGTCGAGCCGAAGAAGATACCATGCATTGACATTTGCATTCAGATTTATCAGGGTGGCGAGTCCCTTTGAGCCCTGGGCATCTTTTATCTCGATCGAGCTTGTTTGGCGAAACGGTTGAAGGTCGAGAATTGTTTCAGGTCCTGCAGATGCCAAGGGGTCATAGAGAACGAACACCCAGGAAAAAGCCAGAAGAAAAACACCTATACAGACCCAACACCTAAATGGATGAGAAGTGCATTCTTTTCTGTTCTCAAAAGGGTCTGAAATGTTCATATTTAAAGCCTCAGTTCCTTTGCTGTTACTGTTGCTCGTTCTCCTATTTTGCAAGCATCAACGTGACAACCACAAGCAACAAAACAACACGACTGCTCCGATCCCTCACGGTGAATGTTAAAGGGTCATCGTGCATTCCACCCCGGTGGGCGATCAACCAAACATAACTAATCCAGTAAAGCAATAACGGACAGAGAAGCCAGAGGAACTGCGGCCGAGAGTACAACAGCTCTGCGGAACCGCTTGCCATATAGATAGCAAGGACGAGCACCGCTACATAGCCACTTCCACACCCCATGGAAGCGAGGAGTTCCTTGTCTATCCCCTGGTAGCCCCGAACCCGGACTGTTTCCCCGCCGTGGGCACTCATGATTACCAATTCACCATAGCGTTTGACAAGCGCCAAGCTCAGGAAAAGGAAAGTCGAGAAGGCTAACAGCCAGGGAGACGGCCAAATAGCCACGGACGCCGAACCAGCCATGATTCTCATGGTATGTAGACCAGCAAGCAAGACGACGTCCAGCATGACAATCTTCTTAAGATACAAGGAGTAGGCGAGGTTCAAACCGTAGTAAATAGCTAACATGCCGAGGAAAACAGTGGGCAGTGCCAGACACACACAGAAGCTAAGCGTTAGCAGCAAGGGGCTCGAACCCAAGCCCCAAAGCAATGAAAGCTTGCCAGCGGCAAAAGGCCGCAATCGCTTCTGTGGGTGACAGCGATCGGCCGGCAGATCCACCATGTCATTGATAAGATAAACACTGGAGGCACACAAGCCAAACGCTAGGAAGGCCAAAAAACCGTTAGCAAGCAAGTCAAGCTCAAGAAAACGGTGTGCCAATACGAGCGGGACAAAGACCAGCAGATTTTTTATCCACTGATGAAAACGCAACGCTTGCACATAAGGCTTTAGCCATGTTTCCCGCCGCTTGAAGACCCTCTCGATCTCCGCTACCCTGGCTGCTTTGCGAGATAACCTACTTGTGGGATTGACGAGAATCGCTCTGTGGGATGAATACCAGACAGCCAGATCACTTTTACTATCGCCGGCATAATCAAAATGCTTTTCACCAAACTCGGCCACCAACCGGTCACGCTTGTGGCGACCGGATAAATTAATAGTTCCGTTACTGGCAAGGATCATATCAAAGAGCTGGAGGTAATCGGCTACCTGATGGGCAATCTGTTCATCGTTCGCGGTTGCCAAGACTATTCGACGCCCTCGGGAATGCTGCTCCTTTAAATAATCGAGGAATTCGTGATGATAAGGCAAGCGTCTCACGTCAACAGTTGCGCGCTGGCTGATTTGCCGCTTCAAATGGGCCCTTCCCTTACACAACCAAAAGAGAACAGCAAAAATGCACAGAGCGTTGCGTGCGATCAGGGCCCAAAAGGATTCTGCTGACAGGTCTGTGTTGACTAGAGTTCCATCGAGATCAACGACTAAGGGAAAAGGTGTCACTGGCTGCTCCAACAGCCGGCTTTCTTCGAGAGCAAGTGAGGCTTCGCGATTGGCACTCATATTTTTCCATCGGTCGGATAGTTTGCGAAAAATCTTCCCCATTCGGTGTTGGTCATGAGAGCTTTCATACGACGTTTTCCCATGAAAGGCCACCAGAGCCAGTCGTGATAGAGGTAAGACCCGGCGACAAAGAGATAGACCAAGGGTGTATGGAAAAAGAGCTTCTGAAATTTTCTAAAGGGGCCATACCAAACAAGGTCTCCAACACGGCTTGCTAAATTA
>DMNE01000312.1:10719-15976 GCA_003453735.1 Nitrospiraceae bacterium
CATGGGTTCAAAACCCATGATTTTGGCACTCACCGCGTCAATGGCAACCGAGTCAGAACTTGCCAGCATTAACCCTTTTTCCTCCGGGATCATCGTGCGGGGTCCAGGCCCATTACCGCAGAAGGTCGCATCCATGAGACAGAAGACCCCTGGATGGATCTCTTTCTGAATGGCCAGAAGATCTACAAGAGTCTCGTGGATAAGACTATGGGTGTAATGACGCCGAGTGGCGAGGAGGCCGCCAAAAGCGTTTTTCATTGCCCCTGTGACCGTGGTGTAGATATGGCATTTGGCAGTGGGTAGGTGGACGATGTTCTTCCCAAGAAAAAAACTTGGGATCTTTATGCCCTTCGGATAGATTCGCTCCAAAACCCTCATTCTTGCCTTGGGATAGTAAATTTCCCAGGTCATGTCCTCAGGCAGGAAATTGTACTTCTCCGGGATATTGTATCGGCGGTAAACGGGCTCCAGTTTGTTAAGACGTAGCCCCTTGAAAGGGTCAGTGACCACAGTGTTATTGTGGATAGCTACCAGGTCAGAGAAGCCGGCTACTTTCAGTCCTCGGATAGCGCCTTCCAATTGCCAGGGAGTCGTGTTGGCAGCTAGGAAGGGAAAGTGCCAGGAAATATTGTCCTTCAAAATCGTTGTGGTTTCCGCATTCAAGGCCTCTTTTACTCCGGCCATTGCCATAAGCTTCGCGATATCTTCAAAGACCTTTTGCGGTGTCGTTTTTAAAATGGCTACAACAGGTTTCCCCACCTTTTCACCCCCGTGCCAGAGACGACTTTTTGCTATCCTGAATAGCACTGTTTGAGCTACTTCTTAGCATGTTGAAACATAATACCAATCGTCTATCGTTATTATTCATTGTATCACACTATAGTGCCCTCCAAATCGAACGCAGCCATTTGGATGTAATTCGATGTTATTGGATCAGCGGGCGCATTTGAACAGAAACCTATGGCTTTAAAGTTCCCTGACGTAAGATTTCTGTCGAATTCTCCTTTTTCTTTTCTGTGGGATTCCTCGTAACTTTCAATGAAATAATAGTTTTTTGCACAACCTCTCGAAAGGTATAATTTCAAGAATTATGCAATTCTTACCGCCTTTTGTGATAATCCCGTTCTTGCCACCTTTATGGCCACATTCGCCGCAAGGAGATTGGTCTGGCCCGCGACAACAAATCTTCTATCTTTCCCTGTTACCCAGTCCTCACCATCGCGTTTCACTGCAGTGATCCACTATCTTTTTTTTTCTTGACAAAGTTTCATATAATCATATAGCGTAATGTGCATATGAACGATATTGCGAAACTTTGCAACTTATTTTCCGATGAGACCAGAATCCGAATTCTTATGCTCCTTACACGAAAGGAATTATGTGTGTGCCAGATCATGGGAGTTCTCGGGATATCGGCAACCCCTTGTCTTCAGAAATCTCTTTCTGCTCAGCGTCGCAGGGCTGCTGGAGGAACGAAGAGAGGGCAACCTAGTCTTTTATTCAGTCAAACAAGAACTCTCCGCTGTCGCCGCCGGCTTCATTGGCCTCTTAAAGAAGCATCTGAAGGATGACAAGGCCTTTACCAGCGATCTGCAATCGCTTGCCGACTGTTATGAGTTTCAGAAAAAGACCGGCAAATGCGACATGAACTATCGTAAATGCTCGGAGGAAGAATTATGGTTAGAAAACTGATCCCGGCTATGATTGCTATCGCTCTTTTTTCCCCTATGATACCGTCGGAGAACCATTATTTTGCCAAGAATATAGGGCGATTTGCGGGAACCTCAGAAGCACTTGCGGAAGTGGAGGCCGTGAGTCTGAGAGAGGCGGTAGGGCTTGCTCTGGAAAATAACCATGAGATACGGGCAGCCCAAGATGCGCTTTCATCACAGGAAGAAGATGTAGGGCTTGCGATGAGCAATCTCCTTCCGAAGATAAACTTTGAAGAACGGTTCATGACAACAACGAATCCCACATTTGCCTTTATGGCAAAACTCAATCAGGAGCGTTTCACTCAGCAGGACTTCGCCATCAACTCGCTTAACGACCCGGGCTCCACATACGATTTTCAGACCTCTTTTTCCTTTGAGCAGCCCATCTTTGTGAAAAAGGCAGCGGTAGGACTGGATATGGCAAAAACAGAATATGCAGCAGGAGAAGAGGACCAGACAAGGAAGAAACAGGAGCTTGCACAGAAGGTTGCAAGGACATACCTCTCGGTGATCACGGCAAAACAATACGTTACGGTATCCGAAAAAGCGCTGGAAGACGCCCGGGAGCACACAAGGATAGCTCTTATGCGGTACCAGAATGGCTTAGGGCTTTATTCGGATACGCTGCGGGCATCTACAGCGGTCACAGAAGCTGAACAGAGACTGGTGAGCGCTCAGAAGAACATGAATGTCGCCAAGAGGGTCCTGGGACTCCTGCTTGGCAGGGATGAAGCCGTCGAAACAACAGCCGCAGCCCCGGATATCCCCCTTATGGGTATTGAGTACTATACCGATTCTTCACTCGGAAGAAAGGATCTCAAGTCACTCGAATTACGATATGAAAACGCGAGGAATAACGTGAAATTAGCTGAATCATCCTACTTCCCGAATATAGGCATAGGTGGGAACTATCAACTCAATGACCACAACACACCCTTTGGTTCCGAGGGAACTAGCTGGACGCTCCTTGCTTTCCTTCGATGGGACCTCTTCGACGGCACAAAGAGGGAACATGAAAGGTCAAAGGCAAAACTGCAGGTCGCCGAGACCGAAGAGCATCTCAAGGGGCTGAAGCAGGCTGTTTCCTTCAAGGTCTATAACGCCTATCTCACCGTCGAGGAATCGAGGAAAAATGCTGAACTTTCACGCTCGGCTCTCAATACCGCGGAGGAAGGCACAACGGNNGCTCTCAAGACCGCGGAGGAAGGCACAAGGCTCGTGACGGTCAGGTACGAACGGTCCCTCTCTCCCCTTGTTGACCTTCTTGACGCACAGGTGAGTCTCGACCACGCGCGGGCAAATGTCGTGGCTCGGGAAAACGAATATCTGCTATCGGTAATCGACCTCGGTTATGAGGCAGGAACGATATTAAAGGACTTGAAGATAGAGTAAGGAATATATCCGGAGGAATATTATGCGAAAAACTCAGAGGTCAGGGACGACGAAGCCGCGAAGAGCTGTTAGCGGAGCGCGGCCCGCTTCAATCGCCTTTCTCTTTTTGTTTTGCTCTTCACTGCTTTTTACCTCTTCCTTTTTCTTTGCCGGCTGTAAAGAAAAGGTGGAGCCGGGCATAGCTCTGGTGAAGAGGCATGCTGTCAGCGATGTGGCCGTTCAGGAAGTAATACCGTCACAGGTGGATGAGTTCTATGAGACGGCAGCAACGGTCAAGGCAAAAACGACCAGCATGATTGCGAGCAGGGTTATGGGAACGGTCACGTCAATGAAGGTCAGGGAAGGTGACAGGGTCAACCGGGGGCAGATCCTTTTGTCCATCGACGACAGAGATACCGCTGAAAAGGTAGCTGCGGCGGAAGCCGGTTATGGGGAGGCACTAAAGGCTCTCGATGCCGCAAAGCAGAACAAATCACTCGCTGACGTAACATACCAGCGGTATAAGAATCTCGTAGATGAAAAAGTGATTACCCAACAAGAGCTTGATCAGGTAGAGACTCAAAAAAAGGTTGCGGACATAGAGTATGAACGGGTTCAGGAAATGGTAAAGAGAGCACAGGCAGGTCTTTCGGAGGCTAAAATATTTTATGGCTTTACGAAGGTCACTTCGCCGGTTTCAGGTGTTGTCACGGAGAAGAAGATCGAGACGGGGAGTATGGCTGTTCCTGGAGGACCATTGATGACGGTCGAGGACATTTCGTCTCTCAGATTGGAGGCGTTTGTCGATGAAGGCCTCGCGGGGAAGCTCCGAACAGGCATGTCTGTCGATGTCGTTATCACTTCAATCGGAAAAAATCTGAAGGGCAGGATATCCGAGATCGTCCCGGCCGTGGACCCCATGTCAAGGACGTTTCTCATAAAGGTTGAAGTGCCTGGAGAAGGACTGAGAAGCGGTCTCTATGCAACGCTGCGGATCCCTCTTGGCAAAAAAGAAGCCCTTGTGATTCCCGAGACGGCGATAGTCGAAAAGGGCCAGCTCACGGGTGTCTACGCAGTCGATGAGAAAGGAATTATCAGTTACCGGCTTATACGGACGGGAAAGCGTTATGATCATGGTGTCGAGATATTATCGGGGATAAACCCGAAGGATAGGATCATTACGGAGGGTGCTGATAAGGCGGTTGACGGTGGAATTCTGAGCCAAGGTACCGAAAAACCGAAATCGTTGCTGGGAAAGCAGAGGTAAAGGTCGGATGAACGGCATTGGCATCTCGGGCAGGATCGCAAAGTCTCTTATACAATCAAAGCTTACTCCTTTGATTGTTATTGCATCCCTGCTGCTCGGGGTCTTTGCGGTAATCGTTACTCCCCGGGAAGAAGAGCCACAAATTGTCGTTCCCATGATAGATGTGATCGTGACTTATCCGGGCGCATCTGCGAAGGAGGTCGAGGCGCGTGTCACAGGCCCTATGGAAAAGCTCCTCTGGGAAATAAAGGGCGTGGAATACATCTACTCTATCGTAAAGCCAGGAATGAACCTCACGATCGTCAGGTTCTATGTAGGCGAAGACATGGAAAAAAGTCTCGTCAAGTTATACAACAAGCTCATGTCGAATTACGACAAGATCCCGCCGGGTGTCTCTCAGCCGATGGTAAAGCCGAGATCAATAGATGATGTGCCGATCCTCACCCTCACGCTCTGGAGTGAAAATAAAAGGTATACCGGATATGAACTGAGACGCGTTGCCGTGGAGTTGAGTGACCAAATAAAAAAAGACAAGGATGTCTCGGAGTTCTCGATCAAGGGAGGGCAGAAGAGACAGGTCAGAATCACACTGGATCCCGCGAGGCTCAGGGCATATAGCACCTCGGCCTTTCAGATCATAAGCTCCCTTCAGAAGGCCAACTTTGTACTCCCTTCGGGAGCTTATCCGTCAGGCAATAAGGAGTATCTTGTTGAGACGGGGGGATTTATCAAGAATGCCGATGAGGTAGGCAGTGTCGTCGTCGGGGTATTCAACGGCAGGCCTGTCTATCTGAAAGACGTGGCTGATATAAAAGACGGCCCCGAGGAACCGGGGGATTATGTATTCATGGGTCTGGGTCCTTCTGCTGGAAAAAAAGGGATTACCGCCCCTAACTCCGGACAGTAT
>DMNE01000534.1 GCA_003453735.1 Nitrospiraceae bacterium
GACGCTTGAACTGAGAAAGACAGACTGGGGGTAAATGGTATGTGGACACACCCTGGCCGGAGTCTAAAGGGTATATCCACTTTCCCCGTGCTGACTGAGGTCGAGGCCCTCAACCTCATCTTCCATGCTCACCCTTAATCCGATAGTCCAGTCAATGATCTTCAGGAGCAGAGCTGTCAAGACAAAGGAATAGATCACCGCAATGAGTATCCCCATTGCCTGAGAAATGAAGAGCCGGTAGTTCCCGAAGAACAGCCCGTCTGCTCCCGATGGATTGATGAGCTTCTGGGCCAACAGTCCGGTGGCAAGAGTTCCAATGATCCCGCCAATCCCGTGGACTCCGAAAGCATCAAGGGAATCGTCATAGCCAAGACGGCTTTTGATATTCAATGCCAGGTAGCAGAAGGCCCCCGCAAGCAAACCGATAGCCAATGCTGACATCGGACCTACAAAGCCGGAGGCGGGGGTTATGGTAGCGAGCCCTGCAATCGCGCCCGTGGCTGCACCGAACATAGTGGGTTTTCCCCGGTGAAGCCATTCGATGACCACCCATATCAGCGTCGCAGAGGCGGCAGAAGTGTGGGTCGCCACAAAGGCCATTGCGCTGAGCCCGCCTGACGCTAGGGCACTGCCGGCATTAAAACCGAACCAGCCAAACCACAAAAGCCCTGCACCGATAACCGTCATCGGGAGGTTGTGAGGCAAGATCGTTTCAAGAGGGTAACCCTTTCTTTTCCCGATGAGCAGAGCAGCAGCCAGAGCTGAGATGCCTGATGTGATATGCACGACGATACCCCCGGCAAAATCCAATACGCCCATATTTTTAAGCCATCCGCCAGCACCCCATATCCAGTGGGCAATCGGGTCATATACGATTGTCGACCAGAGTAGGGTAAAGAGGAAAAAAGCAGAAAACTTAATTCTCTCTGCGAAAGCTCCGGCGATGAGTGCGGGCGTTATGACTGCAAACATCGCCTGGTAGATCATGAAGGCGATATGGGGTACGGTCGGTGCGTAATCGGGATTCGGGGCGACGCCGACACCGTGCAACCCTGCCCAATCAAGGCTTCCAATTATGCCATGAACGTCGGGCCCGAAAGAGAGGCTGTAACCCAAAAGTACCCACTGTATGCTAACAATCGCTATCGTAAAAAAGCTCTGCATGATCGTCCCAAGCACGTTCTTTCTCCTGACCATCCCTCCGTAAAACAAAGCTAGGCCTGGTGTCATGAGCATGACAAGGGCTGCAGAGATCAGGACAAAGGCAGTATCGCCAGTATCTATCTTGCCTGTGGCTTGGGCATGGCTGGTTAAGGGGAATGAAAGCACAACTGCTCCGCTAAACAGACAAATTATCCATTTCTTCATTGTATGATCCCCTTTGACAATATTCAGTAAGAAGTCAAGAAAAAGGTTTCACTTGGTCTGTTTATGGGAAACCAAATGTGCCCATGAGGGAAAGCGAAAAATATGCCAGACGCAAACGTATTGATTTAAAACGAAACATTGAGTACATGAAAGAAGGTAATTCCAACAATTTTGTATGAATTAAACTGTAAGAGAGCTTCTTTAACCTTTCATAACGGCAGGATATACCTATTTCCTACATTTATGTAGGAGCGACATTTTTGTAGGATTCTGCAAGGAGGTGGCATAAAGCAACCTAAAGCAACCCCCCTACTGCAGATAGCGTTAGACGGCTGTCTCTCCCCTTTCTCCGGTCCTTATCCGGACGATCTCTTCAAGAGGAAGGACAAATATTTTTCCATCTCCGATCTTCCCAGTCCTCGCTTTTTCCTCAATGGTTGACACAACCTTCTGTGCCAAGCTGTCAGGCACTACGACCTCCAACTTAACTTTCGGGATAAAGGTTATGTCGTATTCGGCTCCCCTGTATAGTTCAACATGTCCCTTCTGCCTCCCGAATCCCTTCACCTCGGTCACGGTCATACCCTGAACACCGATAGCATTCAGGGCGTCCTTCACTTCATCGAGTTTGAAGGGCTTTATGATCGCTTCTATCTTTTTCATCGTGCCTCCTCGCTATGTAGCGTTAATGCGCAGCGAACAGTTTTCAGAGAAGAACTGTTCGCTGCGCACTCTTACAATTCCTGTTTACAGGGTATACGCCCTTTCACCATGTTGGCTCTCGTCAAGCCCGACAACTTCTTCTTCCGGTTCGACCCGTAACCCAATGAATGCCTTTATGACCATGAATATTATGAAGGTCATGATCCCGCTGTAGAGCAGGGTAACGCCTATGGCTTTCAGCTGGATCAGGAGCTGGCCGGGGTTTCCATAGAGGAGACCCTTTCCTGAATCATTTATTGCAGGATCGGCAAATACGCCGGTGAGAAGTGCGCCGATTGTTCCTCCTACCCCGTGAATACCGAAGGCGTCAAGGGAATCGTCATAGCCAAACTTCGGCTTCAGTACCGCAACGGCGTAGAACGGGATTATGCCGGCTGCAATGCCGATGACGATTGCACCCGTTACATTCACATATCCTGCAGCAGGCGTAATCGCGACGAGGCCGCCAACAGCGCCTGATGCAAGACCAAGAAGTGTTGGTTTCTTCGAGTGCAGCCATTCAGTGAACATCCATGAGAGTGCTGCAACAGCGGTTGCCGTGTTTGTATTGATAAAGGCTGCGCTGGCGAGACCGCTTGCCGTTAGTGCGGAACCAGCGTTGAAACCGAACCATCCAAACCAGAGAAGACCGACACCGGTTAGTACGAGAGTTAAATTGTTCGGTATAATGGGTTTTTCACGCCTTTTGCCGAGAACCAGTGCACCTACCAGCGCTGCAATACCAGCATTGATATGGACAACCGTTCCTCCCGCAAAGTCCAGGGCTCCGAGTTTCTGCAAGAAGCCACCCCCCCACACCCAGTGAGCTATAGGAAGGTATACAATGGTCAGCCAGAGAACCGAAAAGAGTATCCATGCCGAGAACTTCATCCTCTCAATATATCCTCCGCTTGCAAGGGCAACGGTTATCGCAGCAAAAGTAAGCTGATAGACGACGAAGATCAACTCAGGGATGGTCTTTGCGAGATCGGAAATGCTGTTCACGCCTACCCCATTGAGCAGAAACTTCGCAGGGCTCCCGATGATCCCTCCAATATCAGTGTTAAAGGCAAGTGTATACCCATAAATAATCCACAGGAAACTTACAATACAATAGGTCACAAAGGACATCGCCATGGTGTTTAGGGTATCCTTGCGTTTTGCCAAGCCGCCATAAAAGAGGGCCAGCCCCGGAAGTGTCATGAGCATGACAAAGGCCGTTGCAACAATCATCCATGCCGTATCTCCGGTGTCTATTTTTGGAGCGGCCGCAGGAGCGGGCGCCGGCGGGGCAGGCTGTGCCTGCTCAGCTGAAGGGGCAGGGGAAGTAGGGTTTATCTGTTCCTCGGCAAGTACAAGACCCGCAGAGCACAAACTCATTAAGATAACTATCAAGCTTGCCATACTCAACAATCTTCTCATTTTATTCCTCCTCTGTTTCATATAAATTACCAGGTATACGTGATGCCGGGGGCAATAGTATCCTGTGACTTCTCAGTTGGTTGTCTGCATTAGGGAAGACTTCCTGAGTAGACCAGTCATGCCGGTATTCAGGTCTCAGACAGGCGTTCCCTNNTCCAAAAAAAGCATTCTTGATAATATCTTTTGTTCTCAATGCGTTTGGACAGCGTTGCCGTCACTTGCCTCCCTTTTAATTCCGTATTTTTTGATCTTGTAAGCGATCACTCTTTCGGTGATCCCGAGTTTCCGTGCAGCCTTTGCCATAACCCAGTTACATGCTTTGAGGGCATGAAATATCTCCTCTCTCTCTATTTCATTAATCTTATCCTTCAGAGAAGCCATTTCCTTCACCGACAAATATATAGCCAGAACTATGCCAGGGGTTAAGTAGTTGATTCATAAGAAAATGTCCCCTCCAAACTAATACAATTTTGTTATGTATTACAATTTTGTACTACGTTTTTGTTTCTTTTTTGGCACAGTGCGCAGAAATTAGCGCGGCTTAACAAAAGACCCTTAAGTTAGATCTTACTTCAACCTCAGAATTTGTATGACTGTGTAGCACTATGGCAGGATGGCCCTTCTTTCTGCGGGCGTATCCTGTTCACGCATTTCAAAAGTTTTCGTTATCGTTTCCGATGTCATTTCTAAGCGGTTAACTTAATCGTCGCCTATCATTTCACATCGTGCGTTCTCTTCTTGTCGACGCAGACCGCGCAATTGGCGTTCCTCCTGATGCGGAATTCCCTGGATATCAAGTCCATGGTATGGAACGATCGCGTCCGAGAAAGGAGCGACTTTCATAAACCGGTGAGGGGCTTGACAGTCAAGCGCCATCGGGCATGCGAGCATGCCTGAAACAGCCGATGACCGGAAATCCCAACTCTTCTCACTCCGACGTCACCGGATGGATGCAGTTAAGGCACGGGATCGCGCAAGGAACTATGGTGACATCCGTGTCTGTTGGCGATCGACAACCATCATAACAAAATTTACTCTGTTGCGATTCTTTAATGCAACCGGGATTGAAAAAAGAGGAGAACTTTATTATCATAGTAATTCCGATCTTGAGTCTGGAGGCGGCATGAAAAGGAAAATGGTAAGAGTGAACGATAAGACCCTGCGGTTAAGCATGGCAGTCTTGTGTCTTTTGGCCCTCGCTCTCACGGTTGCTTGCGGTGGGAAGAAGGCGGTTAAGCCGGTGTCTCCGGAAAGTAAACTCTCTCAGGAGGCTTTTGCCGTCGCAGAGGCATTAAGGGTCGCATATGTAAAGAAGGAGTTTTCTGCTATCAAGGAGATATCCACTGTGGCTGGATTCCAGACCATCATGGATTCAATCAAAAATTTTGATTCTGTGGAACTGACGTTCACACCAAAATGGGTCGAGATAGACAAATCTTTAGTTGAATTGAATGTGGCATGGAAAGGAACCTGGACTGTTGGCGGAGAAATGTTTGCAGAGCGAGGGATGGCCGTATTCCTTCTCGAAGGCAAGCCTTTGAAGCTCAGCAACGTGCTGCGGGGTAACCCCTTTAAATACCCTGAACGACAGTGATTCGGCGCGAAGAAAGCTAGTTACTTTTCGCGTACAACGTTTACTTCATCAATGGCAGGAACTGCAAGAACCGCTGCTGCAGGAACTGCAACCTGAGGAGCCCGGGTTTTCGACCCCTCGCATACCAAAGGTCGACAATTTTTTCCTGACATCATCGGAACCGCACTTCGGGCAGTGTATGGTTTGATTGTTGTACACAAGCTTCTCAAAATCTTTTTCGCATGCATTGCATCTGTATTCATATATAGGCATGTTCCCTCCAAGTATGAATCAGTCGGGGGTACGTCCCCTTGCACAGCCTCACCATAACTGAGAGAATCGGTATGACGCCTGAAGGGTGGTCTCCCTCGTAACTCTGCCGTGTCCCCTTCCGTAAGCGTTCTAAAGCGCCACGCGCAGCTTCCCCTGAGCATAAACACATCCCTTATATTATAACAGGTATATTTATAAATTATAATAATATAATACGGAAGTAACTCTCGTTATTGATCACCAAGCAAAGTCGTAACGCGGAGGAATGAACGAAGTCCCAAAGTTAATAGATTGCATCCTCGATGAGCTCAATGATATGAAACACCTGCCTCTCTTTTGACCCGCTGCTCAACTGAAGCATGCAGCCGGGGCATGCTGTGATGATGTCACGGGCATCTGTCACCGTGTATGCATCAATCCTCTTTTTAAGGAGATTCCGAGAGATCTCCCTATACTGCAGACTGAAAAAGCCGCCAAATCCGCAGCAACCCTCCCCCTCGGCTTCAATGAACTCAGCTCCGCTCTGCCGGATGAGTTGCCTCGGCTGATGCCGCACGCCCAAGGAATACCGGAGGTGGCAAGGGTCGTGGTACGTCACCGAGGTAAAAGAACTGAGAGGATGCGGTTGACCATATCCGAGTTTATCAGAGAGGAAACTTGATATGTCCAGGACATCGGCCAGAGCACCATTGATCATCTTCGGGTAATGGACCTTGAGGGAGACGATGCATGTTGGGCAAAGGCTCACAATGGCATCCGTATTTAATTTGCTGAATATCCTGTGGTTTTTCCTTGCCATTTCAGAAGCCTCTTTCTCGAGTCCCAGGCCCCGTAAGGGCGCACCACAGCATACCTCCCCACGCGGAAGCACTACCTCATAACCGAGACGCAAGAGGACCCGAATGAGGGAGAGCCCTAAATGGGGCAAGAGAAAATTAATGCTGCATCCAGTAAAAATGGCTACACGACCGATTTTTTTTTCGGGCTTGTATACCTGTTGGTCATCCCTGAGAGGATGAGACAGTATAGGCAAACGAAAGGGGATCAAGCCTTTTTTCAGGAGATAGGGGGATGCGGCATGCTGCAGCATCTTTGCAACCCGGTAACCGAGCATCGGTTTCTTGAGGGAAAAACGGGTAATCAGCCTGAGGTACTTTCTCCTGCGGTCAAAATCCTTTAAGAAGTTCCTGCCATGATACATGGCCTCTGTGATATCCAGACGGGGCGGACAGAGGTTCTCGCATGCACCGCAGAGGATGCAGCTGAAGACCCGGTCGTTGAGCGCGGGTGAAGGCTCGATTTGTCTATTCAGTAAGGCCCTCAGGAGCGTGAGGCGCCCTCGTGCGCTCATGGGCTCTGTTAAATCTTCATCGTATGTCGGGCAAAAAGCCTTGCAACTTCCGCATCTGACACATTTTGACAGTTCAGCGATATACTCTGAGGTCTGCATGCATATCCATTGTAATGCATTCTGACGTCATCAGGCAAACAACGGCCGAACTGACTTACGGCAGTCTATACAAACGATATCGAGCAGGTGTGATAAAGCGAACACCTTTCCACCAGAGATCATCTTCCAGGAGAGGCATCACGAAAATGGATGGTGGGATCCGGGTTATAGTAACTGTTCTGAGGAGTAAATGCGACAATCGCCATGTATCAGTGCTGGAGATTTCTGTTATGCCTTATACCCGTGGATTTTCCCCTCGATCATCTCGATATGTTTCTTTTGCGAAAGAACGGACAGGTAGCACAAAGCCATACCTAGGAGAGTCAGCCCACCCCAGAGAAAAGGATGCTCAACGAATACATTTTCTCTTACGTAGTCGGGCACGTATTCGGCAAAAAGTCGCGCTGCGCAGAAGAAGATGGCAGCGATGAGAAAGACGAATTGGGTCAATTTCAAAAAAGCATTCAGATTTTTCTGCTGTCTAAGAAAATCGTTGTAAAGTCTCATCCGTTCCTCAGTGGAGCAACCGAAACAGGTCTTATACTCTTTGTCCCAATGTTCCATGCAAAGGGGCGATCTCCTGCATTTTCTGCAGGTGAAGGTCCTTGGTTTGTCGATATGCCGCTCGCACACAACACATTCGACATCACGCATTTCATTCGCTGCTGCGCGCATAACTATCTTATCGTCTTTTTTCCTCCAGACTTTAATTATTGTGCTCCCGCCCGTTCCCTTGGGAATTCCTCATAGGGTCAAGGAGGAAATCCGCCCTCCTCCTTCTCTTTTAGCCCTGTACATGACCATATCCGCGAGCCGTACCAAATCGCCGATCTTTACCTTGCTTTCAGGTAATATTTCGAGCAGGCCGATGCTTAAAGTGATGGTTTCGTGAGTGATCTCCCCGATCGATGCGTTTAAGCGCTTAGCGATGACGCTAGCCTCGCTGAGGACGGTCTCAGGTAGTATGACAAGAAATTCGTCTCCGCCATACCGAAAAGGGATGTCAACCTCGCTTCGTATGTTGGCCTTAATCGTGCCGGCCAAGCTGACAAGCAGGGTATCGCCCGCCTGAGGGCCGAAGGAATCGTTGTATGTTCGAAACCCGTCGAGATCCAACATCATCAGAGTGAAAGGCCGATACATTCTGTCAGCCCTCACCTTTTCCCGCGGCAGAATCTCTTCCAGTGCTCTCCTATTGCTTAGATTGGTAAGGGGATCAATAAATGCCAGCTCTCTGAATTTGTTTGCCATCCGTTTTAAATTCGTTATATCCCCGATTGCAATATCCTTCGCTCGAAGAAAATAAAATCCGAAAACAGAGAATGTCACCGCGATGACTCCCTGTGCAAACAACCACGGCATAGGAAGCAGCATAGCCTCATATACCCCCTCGTCATAGTTTCTCATAAGGGTCGCAATGAAATAGTATGAACTGTGAATCCCTTCTGCGATACAGAGGTAACGCAGCACCTTGGCAAAGGTGGCACCTTCAGCACTGTAGATAGTTTTTTTCCGCAGGAGAAGCGCAATGTAGAAGGCGATAATAGCAGGGATCACGTACATGACGGGAACAACATACCGTGCAAAGGGAGTTACCACAGGAGATGAAGAAATGAGGTTCTAGGCCGCTGCTGTCTTTGCAGCTTTTTTCGTTGCGGCAGCCGCGAAGACCTCAGGGGCGTTGAACGTGCCGTCAATTGCCTGCACCGGACATTTTGCCGTACAGATGCCGCAGCCTATACAGGCAACCTGGTCTATTGAATGTTTCTTTTTGCTTTCCCCCGAGGCCGCATTTACCGGGCATACCTTTGCACATATCTGACATCCAATGCAAGTGTCCAAGACGATTGCCTTGGGCCTCTTCGGGATAAAATCGACAATCGCACGTGTTGGACATGGCGATACGCATAAACTGCACACCTTGCACTTCTCAAGATTAATTCTCGACAAATTATTTGAGACCGACGGGGCATCGAAGGGGCATACCTTCGCACACTTCCCGCATGCAATGCAGCCGACCTGACAGTTCTTCTTCGTGTCAGAACCCTTATCCTTTGAATGACAGGCAACGAGCACCTGCCGTGAGGCGGGAAGCACCTCAATAACCCTCTTCGGACAAGCCTGCTCGCACTTTCTGCATCCGGTGCATTTTACGATATCGACAACCGGAAGATGGTCGTCATTCATAGTTATTGCACCAAAAGGGCAGACCCTCGCGCAGGTGCCGTAACCGAGGCAGCCGTAAGCACAGGCCTTGTCACCGCCGCCTGCCAGCACAACAGCACGACAATCCTGGACCCCCTCGTACTTGAATTTCTTCACGGACTTCGACCACCCCCCGTGGCACATAATCCTGGAGAAAATGGGTTCTCTGGCGGTGGCCTTCTTGCCAGTGATGACTGCAACTGCCTCTGCCCCTCCTGCTCCGGCCGGAGTACAGAGGTTCGGCGGAACGTCGGGATTATTCACGACAGCCTCTGCGTATTGTTCACAGCCTGCATACCCGCAAGCACCGCAATGTGCGTGAGCAAGAACATCCTTCACCTGTTCAACCTTAGGATTGATTGTAACGGAAAATCTTTTTGCTGCAAAGGCAAGACCAAGGCCGAATACAGTGCTGATGCCAGCAAGGAAGATTGCAGTGAATTTCAACATCGGCAGCAACTCAACATGCTCCCGTGCTTCAACTCCCCCGCCGACACCGGCATGTGGTATAAGGAAATGGGATATGCCGGTTAACTGCAATAATCCGAGAATATCCATCACGATCCTACTTATGTCGTGCATCTCAGTGACCTCTCCGCAAAAAATTCGAGGGACATGTTCTGGGATATTCTCCGTTTGCGTCCGTCATAGTAATTTTAGAGAACCTAGCCGAAAACATCAGGGCTGCAATCCGCTGATGGGTGTCTGCCCGTCCGATGTCGCTTCAGCTGGCTGAGCGAAGGCATATCCGAGGACTGGCATTGCCAGGATGCAGACTCCGGATACCCCGACCTATGGTTATTTTAACATTTCTCTACCGAAACTTTCATCGTGACCATTACAGGGTTATTAATCCGGAGAACCCTGTGAACGCGAGCGCGATCAGTCCCGTAACCACAAAAGCAAGCGGTAAGCCCTTAAATGGCGCAGGCACATCAGCGAGCTCCAGTTTCTCACGGATGCTTGCCATGATGATCAATGCTAAAGCAAATCCCATGCCCGAACCGAGGCCGAAGACTATGCTCTGAATGAAGCTGTAATGTTCACCCGCATTAATCAAAGGGACAGCGAGGATAATACAGTTTGTTGATATGAGAGCAAGGTAGATGCCGAGTTTGTAATAAAGCCCCGGCGCCACCTTTCGCATGATCGTATCAGATGCCTGCACAAAGCCAGCCACGATACCGATAAAAACGATGATTTTGAGAAAGGTAATATCGAGGGGGACCATGACGTAGTTGAAGACGACCCAGCTTAACGAGGCGCTGATCATCATCACTGCCGTAAAAGTAATGCTCATTCCAACGGCGGTCTCCATTTTTTTTGAGACGCCAAAGAAAATGCAGAGGCCGAGGAACCTCGTAAAGACGAAGTTGTTTATGAGGGACGCAGCGATAAAGAGCTCGAAAAGTTTCGTAAACTCACCACTCATTTCTTTCTCCTTTCCTTTTGGGCAATGTCCCTAGTGACCTGTAGATTGTTTCTGAAAGAACCTGATATCGATCCAGTTGAAAAAGGCCATTAATATCCCGACGGCAAAAAAACCACCGGCGGGCAAGATCATGATCAGCAGAGGTTTTGCATGGACGATCGGCAAGCTCCACAGAGACCCTTTGCCGAGCAGTTCTCTGAAGAAGCTGATTACCGTGAGGGCGAATAAAAACCCAAGCCCCATGCCGATGCCGTCAAACATTGACGGCACGATCCTGTTCTTGCTCGCAAACATCTCGGCCCTGGCGAGGATGGAGGCAAAAGCAACAATCAGCTGAATATACAGCCCCATCTGTTTGTATGCTTCGGGTGCGAAGGCCGCCATCGACATATCAGTGACCGTTACCCAACCCGATATTACGAGCATAAAAATAGGCAACCTCACCTTCGGATGGATAAATGTTCGCATGAGCGAAATCGTAATGTTGACCATCACCTGGACAAAGAGAACTGCGGTCCCCATTAAAACACCGTTTCTGAGGTTATTGGTAACAGCAATGGAGGGGCAGAGGCTGAGTGCAAGCTTAAAAATGGTGTTTTCTTTGATGATGCCGTTTTTTATAAGATCCCAATAGCTAACCGTGCTGGTGTTTGCCATGCTCAGCTCCCCCTTCAGTTATGGTCTTCCTCAGGAAATTTACGCCGTTTCTCACAGCATCTTCAGTAACTGCTCTGCTGGAAATCGTTGCGCCTGATATTGCCTGAATGAAGTCGGTCGTGTCGGTTTTCAATACCTTCAGATGATCGGCATCCTTGCCGGCAAATTGGTTCTTGAACCAGTCTGTCTCGATCTCATCTCCGAGTCCCGGCGTTTCAGCATGGTGGAGGATATTTATTTTCTGCACCTTAAAGTCCTTATCCACTGCGATAAGGGTATCGATGTAACTCGAGTATCCCTTGCCGAAAGACTCGATGATATAGCCGATAGTTTCGGCTCCCTTCGTGGCTACATAATACTCAGCATGTTTTTCATGTATCTCCCAGTCCCCTAATTTCTCAATTTTGTCTGCGTCCGGTATGAGTTTCTTGAGTGCCTGCTGCTTCTCTATAACAGCGTTTTTATACATGATCGGCGACGCTTTGGCATAGACCCACGCAAGGATAAGGCCGCCTATAAGATAGACGACTACAAGATTTAGCGTTATTTTTATAATATCCTTGCCTGTCATTTTTTTATCCCCTGAGCTTCGACGGCGCCGAAGACCTTGGCCTTAAAGCCCCGGTCAATTAGAGGAGCAAAACAGTTCATGATGAGTATTGCAAACATCACTCCCTCGGGATAGCCTCCTTTCAGTCTTATAAGCATAGTTAATGCCCCACACCCGATGCCGAAGACGATCTGGCCTTTTTTCAGAGAGGGGGAGGTGACATAATCGGTTGCCATAAAGAAAGCGCCGAGCAGCATGCCACCGCTGATAAGATGAAGGAGTGGGTCGCCGGAGAATAAAAGCATCTTTCCCGTGTCAGGATCTTTCCCGCCGAATACCCATGCGAGCAACGCTGCGGTTCCGAGAAATGAAAAGGGAATATGCCATGTAATGTATCGCTTGAACAGTAGAAATGCAGCACCTATCAGCAATGCTATGGCTGAGGTCTCACCAATGGATCCCCCCCTGTGTCCAAGGAGCAGTGCCGTATAGAGATTGATTTTGTCGCCAAAGACTTCTATCAGTTTGCCGATACCCTCTTCTTTTAGTATCCCAAGGGGGGTAGCCATTGTCTTTGCGTCCATGGAAAGGAAGGCGGCAGTCGGTGCAGTCCATACGGTCATAGCCTTGGGAAAAGAGATCAAAGCGAAGGCTCTCCCGATGAGGGCAGGATTAAACACATTGTATCCCAGTCCACCGAACAAATGCTTGGCGATAACCACCGCGACTATCGAACCGATGATCGGTATGTGAATGGTAAAGGGATTGAAGGACCAGAGAGAAGCCGGGAGATTCATGCCGAGGAGCAGGCCAGTCAGAAATGCGCTTCCGTCGCTGATCGTTGACTTCTTGCGGGACTTCGTAAGCACATATTCGGAAAGAAGAGACGTAATAATGCAGAGAACCGTGATGTAAAGAGCTTTTGGACCGAAGAAATAAACCCCCATGACAAAGGCAGGGAGCAAGCTGATGTTTACAGTCCACATGATACGGCTTACCGAGTCTTCACTTTTTATGTGTGGACTGACCGTAACGATCAATTGCTTGTGTTTATTCGCTGTGTCCATACACTATGTTCCCTCACTCATGGCTTTGTCATGGATTTGGCCAGTCTTATCAGTTGAACTATAGGCCTTTTCGAAGGACATACAAAGGCGCACGAACCGCACTCAAAACAGTCAAAGAGGTTATATTCTTTCGCTTCTTCATAATGCCCCTTTTCTGCAAGCACGCTCAGCATAGATGGCACGAGACGCATGGGGCATATGTCAATGCACCGTCCGCATCTGATGCACGGCTCGAAATCCTCCGTATGCAAAACGCCCTCTTCCGGTATGACCAGTATCCCTGATGTGCCCTTTGTTATCGGTACATCTAATGAAGCGAGGGCAAAGCCCATCATCGGACCTCCCGCGATAACCTTTCCCGCGTCACTCTTAAAGCCGCCACATTCGGCAACGAGTTCTGAAACGAGTGTACCGATCCTTACCAGTAAGTTTGACGGTGCGTTTATTCCCTCGCCCGTCACGGTGACAACCCTTTCTATAAGAGGCTTTCCATACCGCGTTGCTTCGAAGATGGCGAGCGCTGTTCCGACATTCTGTACAACTACCTTAACATCCATCGGAAGACCCCGAGGAGGCACCTCTCTGCCGGTGGTCGCCTTAATGAGCATCTTCTCGGCGCCCTGTGGATACTTCACCTCAAGGCTGCAAACTTCTATATTCTGCTCCCCCTTTGCTGCTTCCTGCATCTTCTCAATGGCCTCGGGCTTATTGTCCTCTATACCGATAAACCCTCTGTTAACGCCAAGTGTTTTCATCAATATCTTGAGCCCTTCGATAATTTCGGCGGGCTTCTCTATCATCAACCGATAGTCTGCGGTAAGATAGGGTTCGCATTCGGCACCGTTAATGATTATGGTATCTATGGGCTTTTCCTTCGGCGGCGACAGTTTTACTGATGTGGGAAATGCCGCTCCGCCGAGACCTACTATCCCAGCAGCCTTAATCTTCGCCTTGAGCTCATCTGGTGCCAAATTTGTATAATCAGGACTGTCCCTTAGAGCAGTCCAATCTTCTTTACCGTCATTCTCGATAACAACCGAATTCACCATCTTTCCCATGGCGTTGGGGAACTCACCAATAGCCACTACCTTCCCTGAAACGGACGAATGCACGGGTGCCGAGACAAAACCTACAGGTTCACCGATCAATTCACCTTTCTTAACCTCTTGGTTGATCGAAACGATTGGCTTACAAGGGGCGCCGGTATGCTGGCTGAGGGGAATGACGGCTCTCTGCGGGATGTTTGCCTGTCTGATGGGACGGTCTTTCGATAATTCTTTTCTATCTGGAGGGTGTATGCCACCCTTGAATGTTGACAAACCCAATACAGTTTCCTCCCTTAGGCATAGAATACTTTTACGGTGAAAGGAAAAAGGTTTACATTAATAACATGATGCCCACTGATATGTCAAGGATTGCGAATTGCCCAACTCCACCCTGGCATTCTGCCCAGGATGGAGAATGCGGTGCTTCTGAGTGTTCAAAACGTGAAATAGAGGTTCGGTCTTATAACCCGATAATCCATAGCGGCGAATAGTCACGGAGGCAACCCCGAAGCACTGTTTCACACTGATCGAAGAGCGGCTTACCTGGCCGGTACGAGCCGTTCTGATGGGAGAGTGGTCATTATGGCCAGTTCTTACCAGATCACGAGGGTCAATAGGTGGGAACCTCATGAGCTATTATTGTTTTCCTTATATTTTTCGAGATGTGATCTGCCCTTCTCAGGGGTTCCGGGATTCGGTATTCCTTTGCGCAATGAAGAATAATCTCGATGGAATCTTGCAGGCATGTCCTGTGACCCGGGGACGTAAAGAGAGGCTTCACATTGTCCCTTGTTCGCAATACCGCGCCGACTGTTTCATTTCGATACCTTAAGGGAGACCAATCTCCCTTCAAAAGCCCCGGCTCTTCGTACTCGCCGATGAGCCTCTTTTTTCCGCACCCAATTGTCGGCATATCGAGCAGTACTCCCATATGAGAGGCGATACCGACTCCTTTTGGATGTGCAATGCCCTGGCCGTCAAAGAGTATGACATCGGGTCTTCTTACTAACCGCTTGACTGCGTCGATAAGAGCTGATCCTTCCCTGAAGGTTAAGTACCCCGGAACATAAGGAAACAAAATCGCGGCCGCGGCATGCGCGTCTTCAATATGAATCATCTCAGGGTATTGATAGAGGCATGCAACTCCGATGACCTTATCCTTGGAAAACGCTGCATCAACTCCTGCAACAAATCTCGGGACTTTTCTTAAAGGGGTGATCCTCACCCTTCTCCTAATAGTATCCTGGATCTTCCCCGCTTCCGCTATGTCTTCTGGCCATCGCATTCCTGACATTCTCTCCCAGTTAGAAGTCTGCGGAAGGCCCGATTGGAATATACATAAGATCGGCTCTTTCGACATCTTTCGATGTGTGCCTGGGGTGAAGAAAATAGCCGCAGCGAAGAGATCGCCTTGTCGCTGACTTCGATAGGGCTAACGCGCAGAGCGCTTCCTGTCTTTTTCAGTTTCTGCCGAGGTGTTCGTTATTGTCCTAGGCTGATCATATTATACATCGTAGAGCAACGATTGCAACTCCACCCTGGCAGGCGCCGCATTCTCCATCCTGGGCAGAGTGGGATTATGCGTTACCGCAAACATTTTGTATCACATGAGTACTCGAAAATCTGACCCTCTAAGTTTCGAGTTTTTGACTTATAAGCTTCCGGAAGGATATAATCAAGTCAAATTGTATCACTTTTGGGAAATGATATAGATGAAGAGTCGTAAAGCCTTTTGGGCTGTTATGTTCATTGTCGCTGCGATCTTGACGGGCATCCTGGCTGGCGGCTATATTGCCGTTGCAAAAGGTGTACCTTCCATCAAAGAGCTCAAACAGTATAAAGCAATCCCTGGCACAAAGATATATGCTGATGATGACGTCCTCATCGGCGAGTTGAAGGTTGAAAGGGGTGTCTATGTGCCTTCTGATAGGATGCCGGCATACTTGATCAATGCTGTTCTGGCTGTTGAGGACTCGCGCTTCTGGAAGCACGGGGGGATCGACTATGTTGCTATCCTGAGGGCTGCGATCAAGGATTTGATCCATGTCGGGATTAAAGAGGGAGGAAGTACCATAACCCAGCAACTCGCCAAGATAACTTTCCTGACCCCTGAAAGGACCGCGCAGAGAAAGATCAGGGAGATTGCACTCGCTATGAAGATCGAGAAAAACATGACAAAAAAGGAAATCCTGGACCTTTATCTCAACAAGGTGTATCTGGGCCATGGCGCGTACGGGATGGAGATGGCATCAAAGGTCTATTTCGGCAAGTCAGTCGGCAGTCTGACCCTTCCTGAAGCAGCCCTTCTGGCCGGACTTATTAAGGCGCCCTCTGTTTACTCCCCGTATAACAACCTCATGAAGGCCAAGGAGAGGCAGGCGACGGTCCTTTCCCGGATGGAAGAAGAAGGCTTCATAACACCCTCGCAGAAAGAAAAGGCATTAAAGCAGCCACTCAACCTGTCAACGCTGCGCAGGGGGATCGAGGCGAACAATTACTTTGTCGAGTATGTGAGGAAATACCTTGAAGACAAATACGGAACTGATATGGTGTACAAGGGAGGCATCAGTGTCTATACAACCCTCGACAGAAGGGGGCAGGCTGCGGCTGCTCGAGCTCTGCAGGAAGGGTTGCGCGATCTGGATAAAAGAAGGGGATGGAGGGGGCCTTTGGAGCACCATGAGGTTGATTCTGAAAAAGAATTGAAGAAAAAAGATGCGAACCAGTTCCTTACCAGTGCAGATGGTGATATTGTCCCTGGGATAGTCCTCAGTGTGAGCGCAAAAGAGGCGACGATAAAGGCGAGGGGTGTTTTGGGAAGGCTTTCCCTCGAAAACGCGCAATGGGCGAGCAGGGTGATCGATCCGAAAAGTGGCAGGGTATCCCAGATAAAAAGTTTTTCACTCGATAAAGTGTTGAAGGTCGGAGACGTTGTGAAGGTCGGCTTCAGGTCGGTACGGGGCAATATTGTCGAACTCTCCCTGGAACAGGAGCCTGAGGTGGAGGGAGCCATTGTTGCGGTGGATCCGAGCACAGGATTTATCAGGGCGATGGTCGGCGGGTTTGACTATGCAAGGAGTGAATTCAATAGGGCCGTATTCGCAAAGCGCCAGCCGGGATCTGCCTTTAAACCGGTAATCTATGCGGCTGCCATGGAGAATGGATTTACTCCTGCAAGTATCATTAACGACGAAGCGGTTACTTACAAGGGAGGGCCAAAAGGCGACTGGACCCCTGAAAATTATGACCACAAATATTACGGGCCGACAAGACTGAGAGAAGCGCTGGCCTATTCGAGAAATATCGTTACCGTGAAGCTGGTAGACTCCTTGGGAGTCGAGAAGGTTATTAAATTTGCGAGAGAAATCGGACTTGAGGGGGACATGCCTCGTAATTTGAGCATAGCGCTCGGCAGCATAAGCGTGACACCGCTGGAACTTGCCTTCGGCTATAGTGTCTTTGATAACGGCGGGGTCAAGATGACCCCTATTTCCGTGAAATACATCACGGATTCACAGGGAAGAATCCTTGAAAGTAATGATCCTGAAGGCCAGCAGGTGATCAGCCCTGCTAGCGCTTTCTTAATAACCTCTATGATGGAGGACGTCGTAAACTACGGTACAGGGTGGAGGGCAAAGGCCCTCGGGAGGATGGTTGCCGGCAAAACAGGAACGACCAATGAGTACAAGGATGCGTGGTTCGTCGGCTATACCCCGGGGATTGTTGCCTGTGTCTGGGTGGGTTTCGATGACATGCGGCCTCTCGGCAACCAGGAGACCGGAGCAAAGGCCGCATCTCCTATCTGGGTGAATTTTATGAAGGCCATAGACACCGGTGAATCCCTTGGTTTTACGGTACCCGAGGACATCGTAAGTTATCCGATAGATCCGGCGAACGGCCTTCTTGCGAGGGACGAGACATCCGGCGTAAAGGAATATTTTAAGGTTGGAACCCAGCCGAAGGAATACTCACCGATCAAGCCTTCGTTGTGGGAGATTAAGGAACCGTCACGATTAGATTTCGATTAGGAGGTGCACTATGTTTCTGAAGGGTCTTGTTTCAAAAAGGGGGGGTCTCCTCAGGATCATCCTGCTTGTTGCTGTCGTTCTCATATCGTTGTCGTCCCTGCTGTACGCTCAGACGGAAACCTATGATAAGGCGCTCCGCGCTTATTCTAAAAAGGACTTTAAAA
This sequence comes from Nitrospiraceae bacterium, assembly GCA_003453735.1. Taxonomy (GTDB): domain Bacteria; phylum Nitrospirota; class Thermodesulfovibrionia; order Thermodesulfovibrionales; family UBA9159; genus UBA9159. The sequence goes on from DMNE01000534.1 coordinate 17,938, forward strand.
CTGCGGTGAAGTATCTCAAAGAGTACGTTGCTCAGAATCCTGATGCAGACGCCTATTATCTCCTCGGCTATGCCAACTATAAGCTGAAAAAGAGGAAAGAGGCGATAGGGTATTTCAAGGAGGCGTATCTTATCGACCCGAATTTCACACCGAAATCGATTGAGTTTAAAGGAACTGTTAAAAACAAATAACCGTATCGTGGTCATCTCCTCTTGACGGTTTATGAGCCGCATGAATTATCCGACCCTCAAACGAAGAATCGAAGATGAGGCCCGGAACGTTCCAGCAGATAGCGCACTACAAATCCGATGATTGCACAGAAGATATTTCGGGAATATGACATACGGGGTGTCTGGGAAAAAGACCTGACAGGGCGTGCTGTGAATGCCATTGGTAAGGCGTTTTCCTCTTATCTGAAAGAACATTCTTTGAAAGATACTCTGACAGTAACCGTGGGGAGAGATGTACGGCTGAGTTCGCCGGCTATCTTCAGTCACCTTGCTGATGGGCTTCTGTCGAGCGGCCTGGATGTTATTGATATCGGTGTGTGCCCCACTCCTCTGCAGTATTTCTCTTTGCACCGCCTTCCGGTCGACGGCGGCATCATGATAACAGGAAGCCACAATCCTCCTGAGTTCAACGGACTGAAGCTCAGCATCGGCAGAGAAACGCTTTTTGGAGAGAGTATTCAGGACCTCAGGAGGATACTCGAGAAGGATGAAGTTATCCGAGGTTCAGGGAAGATGCGTGGATATGACATGATCTCCGAGTATTCTGCCTATATAAAAAGTCTTTTCGGCAGTTTTAAGGGAATAAGGGTCGTGGTGGATGCCGGTAACGGAACAGGAGGGCTTGTTGCCCCGGCCATTATGAGGTCTCTCGGCTGTGAAGTCATTGAACTCTATTGTGAGCCTGACGGCAGGTTTCCAAACCATCATCCCGACCCCGTCGTCCCTGAAAATATGGAGGATCTTATTATCAGGGTTAAGTCTGAAAAGGCCCACATCGGCATCGGCTACGACGGTGATTCCGACAGGATTGGGGTTGTCGATGAAGACGGTAATGCGGTATGGGGTGACACGCTCTTGGCAATTTTCGCCAGGGACATACTGGAGAAGAATCCCGGGGCCACGGTTATCGGTGAGGTTAAGTGCTCTCAAACCCTCTTTGATGAGGTGAAGCGACTCGGTGGGAATCCTATTATGGGGAAGGTGGGTCACTCCTTGATAAAGAGTAAGATGAAGGAGACCGGGGCGCTCCTGGCCGGCGAGATGAGCGGCCACCTGTTCTTCGCCGACCGGTATTTCGGTTACGACGATGCTATCTATACAAGCCTCAGGCTTATCGAGATACTTTCTCTAAAAGGCAAACCCTATTCTGTCAAGAACCTTCTCTCTGATATCCCCCCCTCCGTCGCCACCCCTGAGATAAGGGTCGAGTGCCCCGATGAGGTGAAATTCAAGGTGATCGAGCAGGCAAAGGAGGCCTTTCTCGAGTATCCTCTTATCGATGTTGACGGTATCAGAATACAATTTGATGACGGATGGGGACTGATCAGGGCTTCTAATACTCAGCCGGTTATCGTTTTGCGGTTTGAGGCAAAGGATAAGAACTCTCTTGACAGAATACGGCGGTTGGTTGAGGAGCGACTGGAAAAGATTATCTAATTCTCACCACGTTTCAGGTGCGCGAGGAACACAGCACATTCATCGCACTCTTTCCCCGCTTCTTTGTTGCAGATCATCCGGTTGAGCTCCCAGCACGGTTTGGTCTTATCAATAAAGGCAGAACACCTTTTCCTTCTGTCCTGGGGACAATCGGTTATCTCCCAGCACGGAGCGTATAGGAGGAGCTTTTTGATCCCTTCTATGCTTATCTTCTTCACATGGATGAGGTCCCTGAGACACTTGATCCACTTGATATCGTTTTCGGAGTAAAATCTGTTTTTATTCCGTCGAGCAGGAGATATTAAGCCATGTTTTTCGTAAAGCCGTAATGTCTGGTCAGTTGTTCCGAGGAGTTCTGAAACAATGCCGATAGGATAGAGCGGCATCTGTCGCTTCTCTTCATCGGTCAATTCTTTGATGAGTTTCCTTCTAGCCATGTATCTTAGCTCATATTATACTTGTAATTATAAAACATATTCGAGTCAAAAATATAGGATGGGTATCGGGCAGATCGGGCAGGGTGCGCGACAAATTTTTTTCGACCTATTAGGCACAAGACCGTGTCTCCCAGAAATCTTCCCATCTATTGCTGAGGAAGCAGGAGCGAAGAGCAATGATACTGTTTGCTCCTTCCACCGTCCAGTGCATACCGGATTGTTTTAGCCTTTGGCCGACAACGGTGCGGCATCCCGCTTCTACGACGCCTGAGCCAACAAAAAGACCCTGTTTTCTGAACTCATCGTATTTCATTCTCTCCTTGTTCTTCTGGAAGTATCCGATTGCTTTTTCACATATCTCTTTTGCCTGTTCTGTAGAAGGTGACAGTTTCCGAATGGCCTGAATAACTTTGTTTACGCCTCCCCCGTAGAGCTCCTTGCGCCGCTCCTCGGCCCATAGGTGCATTTTCTTCGGGTTGGCTCCCAACACCGCCCGCGCCACTTTCC
>DMNE01000331.1 GCA_003453735.1 Nitrospiraceae bacterium
TAATCACCTGCATCTAGTTTTTGTCGTTTTCCATCGGCAATCCAATTGGGGAATCTGCTAAAGCGAACGGGCGACTTCTCACGTGTGTCTACCAGGACGATAGATTTCGGGATCTGCCTTGTGATGCTGTGACCATTCTGTTTTACAATTAATCGACGGGGGGAGATGGGACAAAATATAGATCGTCATCAAAAGAATGGGTCGTTTCTTCGGCTGAACGTTTTTTCGACATCGCTTCCTTCCTAACACCACCTACGCAACCCTGCAACATTCCCCAATAAGACATACAAAAGAATAATTAATTGTTGCCAAAAACCATAGTTCTACCATTGTTGTCTCCTATAAACGTTTTGCGACATCGCTCTTGCCTTTTCACTACATTCTTTCCTACGATTTCTCAGAATGCCCTATCTGAGTTAATGTAGTTCTATCCCTTTTTTATATATCGTCTTTTTGTGCTGAATTCTTTAGAACTTGGTCATAGGTTACCTGTCTGTCCACTTCGCCGTTAAGAGTCTACAGGTGGTCATTAGACGGCAAGATTATATTGACCTGCCAAATATGTTATGAGTGCCGTCGGGTTGCAGGGGCGGGAGGAAAATTGGCCTATGGCGGGGCATCCGAGAAAGATAAAATGTGAGAATTGGGGCAACCAGAGGAACTTGCACCTGTTCTCCCTGCTTCTCATATTGTAGGTTCTGTAACCTTTTCCTGTGCCTCATAGTCTACTTGGATATGAGATAAGGAAGCATTTGGGTTAAGACATGTAGCAAGCTAAAGGTGGGGTGATGCCCCCACATCAAAACGAGGGAGATATAACAATGAAGGTCATGACATTTAAGGAAAGTCCAAGGAAGCAATGGAATGAAAGTGGTGGTGCGAATTGCTTGTGGCACTGGAGGGCAAGTTCCCTTTCAGTCATGATATAGAAAAGATGGCTTAAGAAGAATCGAAAGGAGGTAACAAAATGAAAACGTTATTTTTTGGAATGCTTTTGGTATTGGTGTTTGTAGTTCCTCTGCCGACGATGGCGGGGGTAAATGTAAATGTTGGAATTGCCTTACCACCGCCCATTGTAGTTCAAGCACCCCCAGCCGTGGTGGCTATACCTGATGCTCCTGGTGTTTACGTTGCTCCTAGTGTTTCTGTAGATCTCTTTTTCTGGAATGGTTGGTGGTGGCGCCCTTGGGGAGGTCATTGGTATCGCTCACATTATTATGATCACGGATGGGCTTACTATGGGCATGGTGTTCCACGGTTTTATAGTCATGTAAATCCAGGGTGGAGAGGATATTACAGCAGTCGTAATTGGAACGGTCGCCCGTGGAACTATAAAACCATTCCGCATCAACAATTTGTACATGGGCATTACGGACATTACAGAGGGTAATTAAAAAGACTTTAAATAGTTACCTCCAGCTGTCGACTTTTCGAAGGCGAAAAGATGGGGATGGCGGGATGGGTCCCTTACGAGCAGGCGAAGCAGCTTCCTGCGAAGTCGGGCGAGGTCAGGTGTGGTTTTAATAAGAGGGGATGGTTAAACCATCCCCTCTTTTATTTTTAGTCATATGTTTTAGGCTCTGCCAATTCTCTAAGAACTCCATCAATGAATTTTTCAGGACACCCTCCTTAACCAACTTGTCTAATTTTGTCGCGTCATATCCAAAACATGCGACAGGGGAAAGGGGAATGTCCTGCCAGGTGTTTCGCAAATATAGTCATTAACCTGAGTTGTATTTCATTATAATAGAAGATAAGGAAGACAGAAGAAATAACCAGACATCAAACAAGGGAGACATAACATGAAGGTAATGGCATTTAATGGAAGTCCAAGGAAGAAATGGAATACAGCAACACTTCTGGAGAAGGCTCTTGAAGGTGCTGCATCCAAGAGTGCAGAAACAGAACTAATTCATCTTTATGATCTTAACTTCAAAGGATGCATAAGCTGTTTTGCCTGTAAGACCATAGGGGGTAAGAGCTATGGCAGGTGTGCCGTTCAGGATGACCTGACAATGGTCTTTAACAAAGTGGAGGAAGCTGATGCCATCATCTTGGGTTCCCCGATTTATTGGGGAACTGTTTCTGGGGAGATGAAATCATTTATGGAGCGGTTGCTGTTCCCGTATTCAACATATACTGATCCTCCTGGATCACTTTTCCCCAGAAAGATAAAGACGGGCTTTATCTATACGATGGGGCTAACGGAGGAGATGATGCAGGAAATGGGTTACATTCCATATTTTAAACGGCATGACATGATACTCAAGAGGATATATGGGGATTCTGAGTATATGTGTAGTTTTGACACTTATCAATTTGATGATTATTCAAAAGTGCTTTCAACCCGTTTTGATCCTGTGAAGAAAGCAAAGAGGCGTGAGGAAGTATTTCCCATTGATTGCCAACGGGCATTTGACATGGGGGTTAGGTTTGCTGGGGGGAAGTAGCAGGTAAAGGAGAGGATTTTCTTTTTCTTGATCCCCGTTCCTTCGGTTCTGTCCCGATCCTTTGATCCCCTGCCTTATAGCCTTAACAAGATCCATAGCCACAGATCCAAAGTCCTCTGAGGCTTTTGGCAGACAAAGCCAACTTACTGCCTAAATCACACAGGTTATTATCATGGCTTCGGTATTCACAATCCTTTTCAAGCCTATAATACCTTATCTCTTACCGACAATCTTAATTCCTCAAGCATTTGCTTCCTGTCTTGGTCTGAAACATTTGGAACGGAAGAAAAATATTTATGCCCGACGACTTCCATACCACTCAACTGGAAGATGGCCATATCCATTGACTGGTTCATCATCTTAAAAGCTCCCCTCTTGTCATAATCCTCTTTTGATGCACCTGTTGTGCTTACTATAAATGCTTTCTTGCCTTTTAATAATCCTATAACCCCATCTGCCGTTATATCATAGGCAAATTTCAATGAAAACACTCTGTCAATGTAGCCTTTTAACATTGCTGGCATTGATGACCACCAAATCGGAAATATAAAAATAAGGGTGTCCGCTGAGCGGACATGGTCCTGTTCTGTTTTTATATCCTGAGGCACAGCACCATCTTGAATAGCTGCCAAATCTTCTTCTGAAAGGACGGGGTTGAAATGAATTTTATACAGGTCTCTTACTTCAAAATCCTTATTACTCCTCTTTAATTCTTCTGAGATTGTTTCCATGATAGCGTGGTTGAAACTTGCAGTCTTAGGATGTGCGTAAATAATTAAATATTTCATCTTGATGTCTCCTTTTTATTATGCTGACTACCAGCCTTTGTTCTCTTCAGGATGTTGCATACTTATTATAATTCTCTATATATTCCCTTTCAAGCTACCGATCGGGAAACTATACGGGGGACCTCATTGGTGAACAGGTTATATTTCCCGCGGTCAATCCTCAATAGGTTACAGTACCAGTTACCAGGCCCCGTCAATGTGATAGGGGTATCGGAACTCTGGAGGAAGGGGTTGTCCAGCTCTTTGCACACCTTTTGGCTACAGTGGATAAGTCTCATACTTTTTCAATGTAGCATTCAGGGACATATACCTCAAATGCCACACCTCACAGCCATGATGTACTTTATTCATAGGAGAGGAAATGGCACATTCTTTTACGGTAAACCTTAATGATGAAATATCTTCAGTTCTAAAGAAGGGGGAAGTCACAAATAGCAGGGCATGGTGGCAGACTTGAGGGTAATGCAGAAAGAGGCTCTTTTGAAGAGGACTCTTTTTTAGGACTGATCAAGGGGGATTACCGTTGCATTTCCGACACCGAGATAAGCATTACCTAGTCTGGCGTGAGGTTTCCATAACCCACAAAAAAATCATCAGGCATCAAAGGTCATCTTGCGCCCTGAAAATCGTCCTCGGTGGTTTTGGGTGGGGGACAGAGGTCAAAAATATCCTTTTTTTTTACCTTTTTCCAACGTAACGCTCATGCAACCGCCATGCAACCAAATTTACGCAGGTTTTGTGATTAAAATGCTTTAAAATCAAAAGAAAAAGTGGTCGGGGCGAAAGGATTTGAACCTTCGACTCCACGGTCCCGAACCGTGTGCGCTACCAGACTGCGCTACGCCCCGAACTCTTGGCGGGAGCTTGTGGGAATCGGATCTGCCATGCATGCGTAAATTGTACTTTATAAGGTAGGGGTTTGTAAATCACCTGTTCTTGCTAGAGACGGCAACCTAATCTCATCTGAATAGCTCCTTATCACAACAAATTAGGTTTCTCGCGCTGAGCAATCGCCACCCGGGGAAAATCCTTGCGATGAGCTTAATGTTTCGCTGCTGAGATTGTCGGGAGATAGTCTTGACCACATAGCAGAGAGTAGTAGAACCGAGGGCAGCAGGACGATAAAAATCCCGACCCATCCCAAGGTGTACTCATGAATAGAAAAGGTTATGAATAGATTAAAGATCAATACCGCACAGTATAAGGCAGGGCCGATGAGGGATCTCCAGGGACAGTAACAGCCGAAATAATCCCTTGCCTTCTTGTCGTCGAGTATTTTATCGATCCTCTGTAATGCATATACCAATATAAATCCCACCACAAACCAGCCGATAAAATTCGAAATGGGGACACCAAAATAAACCCCCCCTTCGGGGTATCCATAAATCTGTCCAAGATACCATCTGTCACCTCTTAAGGCAACAGGGTCTATGATTATGTCAAGGTAGACCATAAAGATCGCCCCGAGAATTCTCGCGGAAGGTGAATGCCTGATTTTTTTTGTCTCAAGAATCTGAATCAATCCTTTTGAACGCCGAATCGGCGAAATGACAACAAGCGCCATCGAGTAACTTGCGTAGGCAAGGAATACATAGCTCAACGAATCCATAAAGGGCACACCGAGAACCCATATCTCCTTGCCCCGCGTATGTTCGATATAATAATAATGACCATAAGGAATACCATTGTGGATAGAAGAGTATTCGGAGAGCCAGGTAATCAGATATCCCGTCACGGCGAAGAGGATGGCCCTCTTCAGCCCGAAATGCAATGAACAACCGGTGAGATAGATCAGAAAGAAAATGAAGACATAAGGCCGGAAAAGGACGGTATGGAAAAGCAGTGAAAAAGCGGATTGCACTAGGTTTTCTTCATGTTCCAGGCGACGAGCCTGAAGAGATCCCTGACATTCGAAAAGGCATTCCTCGTTGCTGTAGCTTCATAGCCGCTGTGAACCATGCAGTTCGTGCACCGAGGGTCCTTTCCCGCCTCGTATCTGTCCCACGGCGTCTTTTCCATCATCTCCTCAAAGGATGAGTAGTAGGCATCGGTTATCAGGTAACAGGGCGACTTCCATCCGAGAGGATTGCGCGTCGGGTTTCCCCATGGCGTGCAATGCATCTTCCTCTTCCCAAGCAAGAAATCCAGATAGATGGGTGAGCTCATCAACGGAAACCTGTTTAAGAAACCGTCCATCTCTTTGAACTTTTTCTGTATTCCTTCCACGCTGAGAAAGATATTATCGTCCACACTCTCATAGCTGAAGGCAGGAGAAATGAGGATTCCGTCAACATTGCTCTTCTTCAGAAGCTCAAAAAGTTTCTCCAACTCTCTGATGTCAGTGTTATTGTAAACGGAGGTGTTAGTGCTCACCCTGAAGCCACGCTCCTTAGCCTTCTTAAGAGCTCCGACGGCCGTTTTGAAGGTTCCCTTCTTGCCCACAATTCTATCGTGGGTCTCTTCCATCCCGTCTAGATGGAAGTTGAGGGTAAGCCTCGGATGCGGTTTGCCTTCGTCAATGAAAGATTCTGCAAGAAGACCGTTTGTGCAAAGGTATACGTGCCTTTTCATGAGGAGCAGATCTGAGAGAAGAGGTTTTAACTCCTGATAGAGGAGTGGCTCGCCTCCGGTAATCGTTACAACAGGCGCATCGGTTTCGAGCACGGCTTCGATACACTGATCGAAGGAGAGATCGGCGGACTGTTCTTTGGCATGGAGTCTTATCCTGTCACAGCCGGCACAATTAAGGTTACATCGGTGCGTAAGCTCCAGCATCAATACCAGAGGGGATCTCTTCTGCCCCTTTAGTAAGTTCTTCAAAAGAAACGACGTTATGGATGAATAGAGACTTATGGGGAAGCGCATGCCTTCATGTCCTTATAATCCTCCACCTATTGAGGTCTTCTGTTTTTCTCTCCCGAATAATTTTAACTAAGAGCCTCTTTGAATTCGCTTACTGTGCGATCACTTCTCGTCTAGAGAATCAGGATAATGGCAACTAAATCGAGAAAACTGGTCAGATTCTCTCAGATCTTTTGCTCACTGTTCTCGATGCTTCGACAATCTGGCCAGTTTCCCGGCGGTCAGTCAGTTCTGTCGGTTTCTCTGTCTCAATCTCAAGCATGCGCACCACCGAGCGATCAGTTTCTTACGTATCCGGTTTTTTTAAACCAGTCTACTGCCTTTTTGGCTGCATCTTCAATCGGATTCTGGGGCATCTTCAATTCCTTCGCTGCCTTCGAACAATCAAAATACATATACTTTCGGGCCATCTTCACTCCCGTTAGGGGGATCCGCGGATGCCTTCCCGTCACCCATGTTGAAAAAGCCTCATCGATGTAAGCCGCACATAAAACCGGTAGATAGGGAAGCCTCACTTTGGGAGGTTTCCGCCCTGTTAAGGTGGCGAGGCACTCAAAGAACTCCCTGAGGGTAATATTCTTATTCCCCAAGATGTACCTCTGGCCGATCCTTCCATGCAGAGATGCAAGCCAGTGTCCGGTGGCAACATCGTCGACACTAACAAAGTTGAGCCCTGTGTCAAGGTATGCCGGTATCCTGCCGTTAAGGAAATCGACAATTATCTTTCCCGTTGGTGTGGGCTTTCGATCCATTGGGCCGATAGGGGTGGAAGGACTCACGATAACAGCAGGCAGTCCCTTTTCAATAAAATCGTTCACTTCTCTCTCAGCAAGAAATTTGGATCTCTTATAATGGCCGATCAGTTCGCTGCCCTTGACCGAACTCTCCTCATCCGACAGCTTTCCGTTTGAACTCGCAGCAAGCGTCCCCACAGTACCGGTATACACAACTTTTTCTACGCCTCTTTCCAGGGCAGCCTTCATGACATTTTTTGTCCCCTGCACATTGATCTCGTACATAGTCTTCGGGTCAGGGACCCAGAGTCGGTAGTCGGCTGCGAGATGGTACAGGTACTGGCACCCTTTGAGCGCTTCAACGACGGAGCGAAAATCCCTCACGTCTCCTTTGACAACTTCTATGCCAAGCGCCCAGAGCGCAGATGAATCCTTTTCTTCCCTCACCAGAGCAATGACCTGATGATCTCGTTCACGTAAGAGTTTAGCCACATGAAATCCGATAAAACCTGTTGCACCCGTCACAAGTGCTTTCATGCCTTATTCCTTTCCCGCAGTTTTGGAAAAGAATTTCCCGAGGGCCATTAAGGGAAAGCAATTTCTATAATTATGGTAGTTTATCAAGAAAAACTTCGGGAACCCGGTGCCGGTAAAATCTTTCTCATCCCAGGTACCATCCGCTCGCTGGCTTTTCAGCAAATAATCGACACCATTGATTACCTCTTCAGAGGCACACTCCCCGACAGCTATTAAAGCCAGCAACGACCATGCCGACTGTGAAGGTGTGCTTCTTCCCAAGCATTTTAGTGACGGATCTTCGTACGATTCACAGCATTCTCCCCATCCGCCATCGGAATTCTGAATGTTCTTTAACCACCTGACCGCCTTCCTTATATAAGGCCGGGACATATCTTCTCCGATCGAAGCCAGGCCAAGAAGTACCGAACTCGTCCCATAAATGTAATTTATACCCCATCTTCCCCACCAAGACCCGTCAGCTTCCTGGGTCCTCTTGAGAAACTTGATCGCTTTTTTGACCGGGCTAGCCGACACGGTATAACCGACCAAGCCAAGGAGTTCAAGAACCCTCCCTGTGAGGTCTGCCGTGCTTGGGTCAATCATTGCCTCCAGGTCTCCGAAGGGGAGCTGGTTCATTATCTTCATATTGTTGTCTACGTCAAAGGCTCCCCATCCGCCATCCTTACCCTGCATCCCGAGAATCCATTGAAGTCCACTATTAAGATCCTCTGGGCGAATAAACCCTTTGTCTGCATACCTGTAAAGTAACATCAAAACTACAGTCGTATCATCCACATCCGGATACCAGTTATTTTCAAACTCAAACGCCCATCCACCCGGCTTAAGCCCCGGTTTCTTGATTTTCCAATCACCCTCCTCGAAAAAAATCTGTTTGCTGGCCAACCAACCGCCCGCGTTTATAAGAGAAAAATGATCTCTATCCATCCCGGAATAAAGCAGTGCCAAGGATGTCAAGGCTGTGTCCCAGACAGGAGAGATACACGACTGCAGAACAATCTCATCCCCTTTTTCGATGGTGAACCTTTCAAGGGCCTCCAGCCCCTTTTTTATCGGCTCGGACGAAGGCTCTTTGCCCAACGCAGCAAGGGCAAGGATTGAGTTAACCATTGCGGGCTGTATTCCTCCCCAGTCACCGCTTGGCTCTTGATGCTCCAGTATCCATTTTTCCGTAACCTCCAAGGCCTTCTCCCTCAGCGGCCTTACAGGAGCAACTTCCATGGCCTTGATCAGTCTGTCTAGGACAATGAATAGGCGTTTCCACGAAAGTGGAGATAGTTTTGTGGGTGTCAGAGGTGGCACTTTATGGGGCTCTTTATATAACTCAGTGATCCTCAGCCTCTCCGGCAACGACCTGACGGGTTTGACGTCAAGGAGTATCGAAAGCGGCACGATCGTTGCCCTCGCCCAGCTTGAAATACTGTATATGTTAAGAGGAAACCAGGGAGGAAAAAGGTTGAACTCGATAGGTATCGAGGGAAGTGCCTTCCATTCAAATTCTCCGAAAAGGGCAAGGTATATCTTGGTAAAAACTCTTGCGGCTTCCATCCCCCCTTTTTCTAGAATAAACTGTCTGGCCTTTCGTAAGGGCCAGTCATTCGGGTCATACCCCACAAGTTTAAGAGCAAAATATGCTTCAACCGTGGTACTGAGATCTCCTTTACCCCCCCAATGCAATGCCCACGTTCCATCATCCCGCTGGTTTTTCATGATATGTGCGGCAAGCTTTTTGTCCCTTTCAGCCTCCTTTATCCCTAAGTAATGAAGCAGCATTATGTATTCAGCGGTGATCGTTACATTGGATTCGAGCTCATACCACCAGTAGCCATCATGATGCTGCTGACCCAGATAATATGCCTGCGTTTTACGTATTGCCTTCGACATCCGGTCGATCAACGTTGCCCCCCCCGGATTCGATACGACCTTGCCTCTCGGTTCACTCGGTAAAACCGCAGATTCACCGTTGGGATGCAGCCTCAAAAGTATGTTATGCCCGTTTCGCAAAAGCATGTTCATCATTGTAAAAAATATCAAGCCTTTCATCTCTTGTCAAGGCAGCGGTGGCCCCGCACTGAATGCTGAGACAGAGCAGGCGGTGCCTTCCACATAGAAACATTTTATCTTTCCCCGTTACTTTGGCTGAGAGAGTCGTGTTCGCTGACCTGTTGCTCGCCCTGGCAAGCGTGCCCTGTTCGCTGTTCGCTGTCAAGCGCCACTAGGGTAATACCAATCATGATAACTATGGTGCCGATCCAGCGAAACCACGAAACATCTTCATTCAGCATAAACTTGGCCAGCAGCGCAGCAAAAAGGTATGACATCGCGGTNNAAAATAAATGCCCAGAAGAACCACCCCCACAAAAATATACGGGTTACGAACCACAGAGAAAATAAGATTAACCCACTGAGACGGTACCGCCATGTCCAATTGTCCGCTCCTCTTCATAGCGTAACTTAGTAATGCCTCTCCGACGGCAGCGCTCACCGCTGCAAAAAAAATCACGATGAATGTTTTCACAATCTCTCCCACGCAGAATGGAAGGCTGAGGCCTTTTTAGAAAGTTGCCCATATCCAGTCAAAGAAATCCCGAGGGAAGCCACCCGTTCGCGAACCCTAGCTGAAGTCAGCGCTTGCAGTTCCCGCTTACCGGACTGCGTGGCAGTGTCCGGATGGGTAAAGATTTCATCGAGCGAGATCCTGGCATGGTCTAAAATATCAAGGAGGTACTCTTCGTCAATCCCGTCCGTCCGTGAAAGCCCGTAGACATGCCGTGCGACGCTCAGTCCGTATTTTCTGGCCACTCTCTCATGGTGCTTCCTGAGCGTTCTAAAAACCGCCCACTCGACAAAAGCCATAGATCCTCGCGCGGGGGACCGAAGCCTGAAGACTATCGACAAGGGTTCCTTCGGGATGCGAATCCACTCGACTCCTCTCCGCGCAGCCTGGCTGCAAAGCATCTCGAAGATGCGAGGATGCATATGGAGATGATGATGTCCATCCACGTGGGTAGGTCGAATTCCTGACTGCTCAAGGCGGTCAAACTGGGCCTTTATCTCCAGTTCAATCTGGTTGAGAAAAGGACGTTTTATACATAGCCACGCTTTTACCGGGTCTTTGTAGAAGAAACCATCGGCATCAGTCAGATCAGGGATTCGCAGATGAGGCAGGACTGCCCGGCCGTCGCAGAGGGTAACATGGAGTCCCGCAGAGAGCTGGTTCCGCTCACGCGTCATAAAGACAGCCTCGTGAAAGGCCTCACCCCCAGCCATGAGGCTTGCTGCGGTGACAATCCCCTTGTCATAAGCCTCCGCAATTGCCCTGTTGACGGATGAAGAACGGCCAAAATCATCTGCAACAGTAACCAGAAGCCCGCCGTCCGGATGAAAGATGCCCCTTTTCATTGCTCACCGACAACCTCTTTCCGCTTCGCCATAAAAGAGAAGAACTCTTTTCCCTCTCTGATGCGTCGACTGAATTCATCTCTGTCCTGAAGCATCTCCTTCAGGATTCTCAAAATGGGTCGCGGCCTCAAATAGAAGCGGCGGTAAAAGTTCTCCACTGCTTCAAAAATCTCTTCCTGCGAAAGCCCTGCGTAAGAGATCGCTGTATTCTGTATTCCTTCCCTCACCAACTTGTCCCCTTCCTGCACGATCCAGCCCTCTCTGACTCCCTGAGCATACATTTCGGTACCGGGGTAAGGAGCCACTAGGGATACCTGTATGCTGTAAGGGTCCAATTCCAATGCGTAACGCATGGTCTCTTCAATCGTCTCTGCTGTCTCGCCGGGCAAACCGATGATGAAAGCGCCATGAACAAGTATGCCCAATTCCTTGGTAGCTCTAACAAACTCTCGCGCCTGCTCAAGACGAATGCCTTTTTTGATGTTATTGAGGATTTTCTGATTGCCTGATTCAAACCCCACGGTGAGCAACCGCAGTCCACATTCCTTCAGAACCTTGAGCGTCTCTTTTGAGACAGTCGCCCTGGCGTTGCAAGACCAGGTTATTCCAAGGGGCTTAATCTTCCGCGCTATCTCCTCAGCACGACGGGGATTGTCGGTAAAGGTGTCATCGTCGAAGAAAAACTCCTTTACCTGCGGGAAAAGGCCTTTCGCCAGGCTCATTTCCTCAACGACATTCTCGACGCTCCTTACTCGGTAGGCATGTCCTGAGATTGTCTGGGGCCAGAGACAAAAAATGCAGCGCGCGCGGCACCCCCGGCCCGTGTAAAGGGAAACATAGGGATGCTTGAGATAGCCGTTGTAATAATTTTCGATTCTTAGATCCCGTGCATATATCCTAGTGACAAAGGGAAGCGCGTCAAGATTCTCTATAGGTGATCTGTCAGGCGTGCGGACGATCGTTCCCTTTGAGCGAAAAACGATACCATCCACCCTGTCAAACGGAATACCCTGTGCAATATCTGTTACTGCATAATCGAATTCTCCCGTTGTTGCAAAATCTATGGCCGTTGAGCATGCCAGTGTCTGTTCGGGGAGAACCATGGAATGTGGTCCGACAAATCCAATCCTGACTGCCGGATAATGGTCTTTCAGCAATTCCGCCAGTCTCGCATCCTGAGCGACAGTCGGAGTGCTCGTGTTTATGACGATGAGGTCATAATCAAGGGCCTCACGTATCACCGCAGCGATATCCATATCCCCGGGTGGGGCATCGAGGAGGCGACTTTCCGGAACCAACCCCGCCGGATAAGCAAGCCACGTAGGATACCAGAAGGAACGGATTTCCCGTCGAGCCTGATATCGTGCACCTGCTCCACCATCAAATCCTTCATATGAAGGGGGATTTAGAAATAGAGTTCGCATCTTCCTCTTCGTAATAACTTTTTTAAGTAGAGTAGACTGACTCACTTTGAGGGAACAGAAAAGCTCGCTTTTCATCCCCTCTGGGGTATTATGTTATATCACAGCCCATTACTTTTGCAACAGAAACAACAACCGCGGAGGCGGAATGGTAAGAATCACATGAAAATTCGATACCTTCATAGCGGCGGCCCAAACTGCTTCCCGATATAGATTTCGACTATCCCCTTCTGCATGCGACCATGAATGCAAGGTTATTTCTCTTTGATCCTGCCTCCCTTCATGATCACAAAGCATCTCCTTTTCCAAAAGACCGTCCGACCGAAAAAACTCCATACCCAGATCGAAAAACTCAAGAGATCTTTGACAGGGATGAGCGGCAGCCATCTCAGCCATTTCTTTATGCGTATGACTTTCTTGTACAAAACAAGAGCTAAGGTCAGCCGTAGAAGAAGAACCCCACAAAGCAGTGAAAGAGAAAATATCGTGGGTCCCTGCAGCATGAGAAAAAAGAAAGAATAAGGGAAGATGTGTGTAATGCCGTACCCAAGGAAACCCTTCGGTCTGCATGCCCTATATGTCCTTGCCCACCTTATTTGGTGAGTCAGATAATCGGCTATGCTCATAGTTCCAACGACATCTTCGATTACATACTCAGAAAGGACAATCCTATATCCCTTTTTCCACAATCTGTTGCCGATCTGGTAGTCGTCCGCAAGGTAATCGGCTATACCTGAAAAACCGCCAATCTTTTCAATTGCCTCTTTCGAAAGCAGCATTGAGGCACCAAGTCCGAAGGTGACGCCTTCCAACCGTCTTGCCACGAGCACGGAAGGAATGAAATCAAGAGCTATGGTGAGGGACTCAAGAGCAGCCCCGATGGATGCCGGATTCGGAATCGCATAGAGGGACGTAACGAGACCAACATTCTCGCCGCTTTGATATTCTTTCACGATAATCTTCAGGTAGGAGGGCTTTACCCTCATATCGCCGTCACTTATCGCGACAAGAGGGTATCTTGCAACCTTGATAAGTCCCTTCAGATTTGATACCTTTGGATTGGCGCCCTCATCGCTTTGGCTTATTACCGTGCGGATGTCACAATCAGGGCTGGAAGCGGCTACTTCCTTTGCCCAGGTGATTGCATCATCGTTTGGATCCGTAAATCCAAGAAGAATTTCGCAGTCAGGGTAATCCTGCCTGCAAAAGCTCTGAAGATTTTCCCGAAGTTCTGGGTCTGGGCCTTTTAAGGGCTTTATGACTGAGACGGGGGGAGACAACGTTTCTTGCAGCTGCTGCCTCTTCGGTCTGAAGAATTCCACAATAAAAAGCAGGGAAAAGAGGCTGTAAAAAGCCCCTGATAGAATAAGCAGCATCAGAACTATCGTTGTGACTTCACTGTAAATCATCAAGCACGTAAGGATTATCGCTCGTTAGCCTGTCCGATGAAATCGTATGTAGAAATAGCGCACATCCATTCACAATCCAGATAGCCTACCTCCTTAAGAAAGAGCTGATATAATAGATAACAGTGTCTTCACAGACTAGGATACCATGAGAATAGCGGTATTTTCAGCGTTTCCACACGAACTCCGGCGGATCGTCAAGGACTTCGGAGCGACGAAACATTCGGGGAAGCGTCCTTTTGCCGTTTTTTCTGCCCTATCTTCTTCTCACGAAATTCTCCTGATACAGGTCGGGATCGGACCACTGAACGCTGAAACGGCGGTGAACTACGTCTTTAAAGAATTCAGACCGGACTATGTGGTGTCGGTGGGATTTGGCGGTGCTCTCTACGTTGGGGCGGTGATAGGCGAACTCACGTGGGCTCCCACAGTCCTCTCGCTTAAGGAAAATGGCATCGAGACCCTCGGAATACCTGATGCACGAGCAATAGCGGAGAAACTTTCCGGTAGGATTGTCATACACGAGAAATGCGTCTTAACCCTCGATCGATGGATGGAAAAAGCGGAGATTAAGAAGGTTCTCCCGGTGGACTTTTCTCTGCTGGTATGCGATATGGAGACATTCCCTCTCGCAAAATTCTCCATACAAAAGGGGATACCGTTTTTTGCGATTCGTTCGATCACCGACCGTGCTGATGAAGAGATCCCGCGGGAACTCCTGGCCGTGTGCGATGAGTCAGGAAATTACAGTCTTCCCTGTGCGCTCAGACTCCTTCTCCGCAAGCCTCACCTTGTACCAAAGATCATAAAACTTGGCAGGAACTCTTATCGAGCATCAAGAAATCTCTCGCTGGCAGTAAAATCCTTGATCGATATCCTGTGATTCCTTGCGTCGACGGACATTCAGCGTCAGATCTCTTAACGCTTCAGCGCAAATCATTCATTGCGGTACGATCACCGAAGGCGATGTCGTTAAGATCACCCGGTAGACGCATCGTCTGGGAGGCACCTTGACAGGGCAAGAACAGACGGTTGATTTGACTATGGGGAATCTCTGGGCAAACATCTGGCAGATCTCGTGGCCCATACTGCTCATGACAATCTTTTCCTTTTTCGTAGGTTTCACTGACATCTATGTTGCTGGATATATCGGCCCGGAAGTGCAAGCTGCTGTGGGCTTTGTCGGCCAACTCTATTTTCTCATTACTATCGTGGCAAATGCCATCAGCATCGGCACCCTGATTCTAGCCGCAAGGGCAGTGGGTTCTGGAAATTTCGAGAAGGCTGTGGACGTAGCCAAGCAGTCGCTGCTCTTCAGCCTCCTCGTTGCCGTCGGCCTATCCGGTTTCGGCCTCCTATTTTATAAGAAAATCATCGCTGTTGCCGGTTTTCCCATGGAGATCAGGGGAATAGCCGAGAATTTTCTGAAGATCTTCGCCTTGTCCCTCGGTCCAAACTACGTGCTAATCATATCCAACGCAGTGTTCCGCGCAAGCGGAGAGGTCAAGAAGCCTCTTGTGACCATGTTCATGGTGAGCCTCATCAATATCATCGGGGATTTTGTTCTTGTTTTTGGCCTATCCCCATTTCCCAGAATGGGGTATATCGGCATTGCGGTTTCCACAGCAACCTCAGTGTCTGCGGGCATGCTCATGAACGTTGTTTTCTTCAGCGCGGGACGTTGGCGGCCCTTCTATTCTAGCCCCTGGGGCTTATCCCGAGAGACCATCAGGAAGGTCATAAGCTTTGGGTGGCCGGCAGCATTACAACAGATAGCCTGGAATTCGGGGACCATAGTTCTTTACTCCATTCTCAGCCGTCTCGAACAGGGCAGTATCATTGCCCTTGCCGCAATCACAAATGGTCTCCGGGTGGAGGCGGTCATCTACTTACCGGCCTTTGCTCTTAACATGGCGGGATCTGTTCTTGTGGGTCAAAACCTAGGGGCAAGAAACCCAGCAAGGGCGGAAAGGGTAGGATGGAGGATTGCCCAGGCGGGGATGGTTGTCCTGAGTTTCATGGCACTGGCTATCTTCATCTTGGCTGACACGCTTGCGTCCCTCGTGACAAAAGATCCTTTTGTCCTTCGCGAGACGGCCCGGTATCTCAGAATCAACATGCTGTCCGAGCCTTTCATGGCCCTGAGTTCCACTCTCGGGGGAGGACTTCAAGGCGCAGGGGATACACGGGGAGCGATGTGGATAATCGTCCTCACAATGTGGCTCATCCGCCTTCCCCTGGCCTACCTTCTGACGTTGCAACTGGGTTATGGCTCCCTAGGGGCCTGGTTGGCGATGATATTCTCAATGACTGTTCAAGGCCTCCTGATGGCATTGCGGTTCTATAACGGAAAGTGGAAGGAGCCGAGAGATTCTCTCGCAGATTAAAATTTAGGGAATATAACTGGAACCGCAAAGATAAGTCCACCGCTCAACGCACACCTCAAAGGCGCGTTCTGCTGCCTCATGACTAAGGGCAAGAGTAACTCCCATGCCGATCGCGACGCCCGGCCTCGAAGGCGGCCACCTCGAAAGACGAGCTATAATTACATATTAACTTAACCGTTCTGGGAGCAATGTCGCGATTAAGTGGCCTGCCCTCTTATATAGCGTTGGTGCTCATGACAGAACTCCCTTCTTTAGCAAAACAAAATGTTTATCAACCGAGACACAGTGAGCGACTTCTTTACACAAGAGCTTTCTCTTGATAAACTGAATTGTAACCATTATATACAGGGACACACCAGGACTAACAAATGTACTGAGAGGAGAAGATATGAAATCACTTGGTCCCAGGACGCTTATTTATCCGACACCGGTATGGGTTGTGGGAACCTATGACAAGGATGGAAAGCCTAACGTTATGACGATCGCCTGGGGAGGAATTTGCTGTTCCCGTCCTCCTTGCGTTTCTGTTTCTCTCAGAAAAGCAACCTATACCTACGGCAATGTTGTTGAGCGGAAAGCGTTCACTGTGAATGTTCCCTCTGAGGCGCACGCGGAGAAGACTGATTATTTTGGATTGGTTTCAGGTAAAGAAATAGACAAGTTTTCGGCTACCGGTCTTACTCCTGTAAGAAGTGATTTCGTTGATGCTCCCTATGTGAAGGAATTTCCGTTAGTCTTGGAGTGCAGCGTGATCCACACTATCGAAATTGGACTTCATACCCAATTCGTCGGTGAAATCGTGGATGTTAAGGCAGATGAATCAGTCCTTGGTGAAAAAGGACTACCCGATATCACTAAAGTGAAGCCTATACTCTTCAGCCCTGAGATGAGGACTTATCATAAGGTAGGGAATTATCTTGGGGAAGCTTTTTCTATAGGAAGGAACCTTAAAAAACAGTTCTAACTCGGGGGATCTTATCCCCTAGCCATTCGTCAACCCACGATCTTGCATTATGCTGCACGGTTCCATAGAATCGTCCCCGACGGTCCTCCACCTATAAATGAACTTAGGGGCTTACGGGCCTCGCCCTTTCGGTCACCTTTTGGTAAAACTCACATTTCTTGCAATCCTCAAATTTCTGAGCAAATGTACCTTGAACCCTTCCTTCACAAAACGTTCCCGCCACTACCCAACAAGCTCGGCCGAAATTTGGATACGCCGGGCATTTCACCTCGCTGTTTACTTCTCTTCCGCACTTCATGTGTTCCCAGCATGGCGTCTTAATCAGGTCTTCATCGCTCTGGTAGGGAAAATAAAGGCTAAAGGTAATCCCTGCTCTCATATTGTTCTTAGCTCTGATGAAACCTCCATGCTCCTCAACACACTTCCTGGTTATAGAAAGACCAAGCCCTGTGCCATATCCGATGATTTTTGTTGTATGAAATGGTTCAAAAACAAGAGGAAGCTTATCATCTGGTATCCCGGGGCCGGTGTCTGAAACGTGAAGAGAGACGTATTTTATCTTATTAACCTCCTCCGCAATGGTGCTAATCGTGAGGGTCCCGCCTTGTGGCATGGCATCTATCGCGTTTGATAGGAGATTGTCTATCGCCTGTCTGATATGCGTTTTGTCTATGAGGATCAGAAAGTCAGTGCTAAATTCTGTTACAACCTCTATGGCGTGTTCAGCGCATAGTTCAGTAAAAGTTGTGATGGAATCTTTAACGATTTCCGTAATGGGCATCCTCTCAAAATGAATTTTTGCGTCTCGTGAAAATAACAAAATATCCCTGAGGATATGCTCAAGTCTATCCACCTCAGAAACGATTATATTTGAGTATTCTTTTTCCTTTTTACCGACGGCAATCTTTTTAAGCCTGCGACCAAATCCTCCCAATGCCGAAAGGGGGTTCCTTATTTCGTGAGCAATATCCGCGGTTAACCTTCCGAGTGCAGCCAGTTTTTCCGCCTGTATGAGTATGCCTTGCGTCCTCTTTATCTCGACCGTTTTCTCCTTGACCTTCTCCTCAAGGGTTTCGGTCCATGTTTCCATTTTCCGCCTTGATGCCCCTAGCTCGGCTGTCATCACATTGAATGCCTGGGCGAGTTTGCCTATTTCATCTTTCGACTGATGCGGTACCGTTTGCGAGAGATCTCCCGAGGTTACACGCGCCATACCCTGTGAAAGAACCTTGATAGGCTTAAGAACAAATCTCCAGAATATGAGGTACAGGGCAGCAGCGGTGGCGGTTAGGAAAAGCACTGTAAATAGCGAGGTATGTATCATTTTCCGCTTTATCCGCTCGTCAATTGGGTCGAGAGAGAAATCCGTCATCAAGAGGCCGAGAACTCGCTGATCTTGGCTGTGAACGTGGCATCGAGCTGTAAAGCAGTTGGGTTCGTTATAGATTGGTTCTATGAAGCTCAAAATTCTGTGCCCTTCAGACTCATCATATATCGTCCACCGCTTTGCCTCTATGAGTGTTTCACGAGGCCGTGAAAGATCTTCGTGGCAACCGATACAGATACGAGAGGTCTTGTCCGCATGGCTTCCGATCGTCCCTCTCTCCGATGAATAGTGAACAAGGCCATTTCTGTCGAAGAGACTTACCCGTTTTATCGACTTTGTGGCACTTATCGACTCAACCGTCTTCTGAATATCATTCCTCCGGTTAAGAAGCATATCATATCTGATGCTTCTGTCGATCATCTCGGAAAATGAGGAAATAAAAGTAACCGTGTTATCCATCAGGTCCTTCTTATCAGCACGGATGGATATGTACCAGAGGATGCCACTTCCGGACAAAATGAGCAGCCCAAAAATGATGAGCAGTTTCCCCGCAAGGGATCCAGCGAGGCGATCAACAAAGTTTAACACAGTTCAGCCTTTCCTTCTCTAGGATACAACATGTATTGATCTTGAGTAAATTGGGGGGAAAAAAGAAGGAGGGGAAATTCCCCTTTTGTGAAGGATTGTTAAACTACACGAAAAGTCAGCTTACCCTCAAAAAAAAGACCGCCGGAACTTCCCGGAGCCCCCTTTTCATGCACTAAGACAGTTCCGCGACTCTCATTTTCATTGATCATAACAAGCGAATGAGAGCGTTGGAACGTCAATGTCAATGGCGTCAGCAATGAGTTTGCGATCTTTTTCGTGATATGTCAGTGTCACCTTTTCGCCGACCCCGATGTCTCGAAAAGACTTATTCATGGTACACATTTTTACATTTGTCATTTCGTTCGTGTCGAAGGAAAAAACATGGTCCTTACCTGTCATGTAGGGCTCACTTGTTTCACTAGCCTTCACGGTCAGCGTTTTTGCGTAGTTGTCCACTGCTATAACCTCACCTTTAAGGGTGCTCATCTTCTCCTGTGCGTTGGCTACAATTGCGTATGACATCACCAAAACTAACCCAACGACTACCACAACAACCCTCCTCACAAGATCCGCCGTTATGGCCGAACTTCTTTCACTTATGGTCTTTCCGTCAAACATTTTCTCTGCCCCCTTTCCGATACTCTTATACCCTTTGTTATCTAAAACATATAATAAGTTGCATATATAAGCAACTGCTAAACCTTTGCGCCAACTCCCAATTTTCAGCGGGATATGTATTGCCGACAAATAAATGTCCTTTCTTAAATAATCTCTCCTTTTTTCTCGTAATCTCATGCTTTATTTCAGAATACGCTTACGATGCCTCAGGGAAAGCCCACCGGAGGCGAAATGATGACCAAAACAGCATTTCTCAATCCTATCCCTTGCGAAGCTTGAAGGCTGATCCTTTCGCCGTTTTAAAGGCTGTTGCTTTACTAACTATTGCAATGTGCTTTAGTTAAGCGATTGCAAGAGCTCGCTGAATATGCTATAAAAATATTACGTTGTTCGGTTTATCTTTGTCCTACGGGAGGTCAGGAATGAATCCTGCACAAATTCTCTACGTTTTGTCAGCATTGGCTGCAGCAGTCTGGTCCGTCTGGACTTGGAGCGAGGAACAGCAAAAGGAAAGGCAACTCAGGCGCGACCAGGAGGCTGCTCTATATGTGAATTCTTTTCTTCTCGCCTTGGAAGAGTTACAGTCGCGGCTCTATAGTATTCTTGAGGAAGACGAGCTGACTTGTTATAAGAAGGAGTACCCGGATCAGTATGAATTTGGCTCCCCTGCTGCAATCGAAATCCTCTACCGCTTGAGCCAGTATTTCGGGTGGGGGCATCGTACTTTTCGCTACGGCCCTTATACGATGGACTCCAGAGTGATAGAACTGGGCAGAAAAATAGGGGAAACCTTGGAAAGTCGAAGCAAGTTTCCAGGGGATGCCTTCCGTTTCAGCGTTGATGAGAGAGTTTCACTGGGCAATGCGGTGGTGCGGCGTTTGGGGGAAGCTACAGCTATTCTCCCCATATTCGAGTCGATCCCGCTTTATCAGTTCGAGAAAGAACTCAGTGACGAACAAAGTAAACACGCCCCGTTATATCAGAGCAAGGCTGTCCGCTGTACCCTAACGGCCATCGACCGGGCTGATCAACCTGAGGCCCTGGAAGGACACGAACGGTTAGCAGTCTTGCAGAACCTCCTTGTGGAGTTGCTCGCATACCTGGAAAGCAAGGAAGGGTTTCGCATTTCTATCGGGGAGCGGAGAAAAGCAAGGCTCAGAGGAGTTTATACCGAGGTATCCTCAACGCAGTCCCCTATGGCTAGAATCCTCCATCAGACCCGTGGACGCATCCGGTTGGGGATTCCGCGCTTGAAGACGGATAATGCTTATGCGAATCGTCTGCAATCACTTCTGGAGTCAGTGGAGAATGTTACGAGTGTTCGTATTAATATCGGTTCGGCTTCTGTAGTCATTTATTACAGTCCAGACATTGCGGATGTGGAGTTTGCGAGGAGGGCAGTGAAAACTATTGAAGAGGGGTTTTATGCAACCTCAGGCGTTTAAACATGAGTATTCTTCCCGAGGGTGAACAGCTGAGAAGGGCAATCAGATGGATATCAGATCGGAGGCTCGATAATCCTCAGACCGCTCTTTTAAAGTTAATTGAGGAGGCCTGTCTGAAATTTGATTTATCCCCGAACGACGCCGAGTTCCTCATGAATTTCTATTCTAAAAAAAGTTCGGCAAAATAGGATTAAAAGATACAGGGCTTGGCCTCCCTGAAACAGGTTCAAGAATAGACTCGCCCGATTTCGGCGCCACGCGGTTTTCTCAGAGCCCTGCAATTCTCCTTAGCGGTTGCCACTGGTTAGCTTCAGGAAGATGTCTCTTCCCTAAGGAAGTGGTCGCGAAAATAACGATTTCTCTCGATACCTTTACTATATAGTTTCAGATTTGGCTACCCATCGAGTACCAGGTCTTCTTGACGTGTACCCGAGTAACACAGTTCCGTGACAGAAGTGAGCCTCAGGGATAAGCAGTATCATTTTCAAGCCACGAGAAGTGGCATGATGGCAAATGCCCCAAGGATCACGTAGTAGACACTTCCCGGACACAGGGTCTCGGCTTGCGGGATACGAGGACCGATAGGCCCTGAAGCCACAACACAAGCGTATTTTCGGCAACCAGACAGGACGACAAGCGCAACGCAAACCGTACCAAGTCACCTGGCTGGTGCGAAGGAACACAGCGAGACGCCGAACAATCCGTCGCGCTGCAACAACGATGACGACGAACATGATGGGCATCGCCATCATCTCAGCTATTCCTGGGCTAAAACACGGGACACGAATGGATCCAAACACGAACCCGCTCAGAATACGAGCACGAAAGAAAGTGGGCCAGCTAAAGGTCGGACCCTATTTGACATTTTTCTTCGGCCCCCATTTTCGTTGATACCTTCCGAAAGGCAGGCTTATGACTGTTCGATCATCG